>CALFSW010000168.1 GCA_937916505.1 uncultured Verrucomicrobiales bacterium
AAACTCTCTCCGCTCAATGAAACGCCTCCTCCTTTTCCTCCTTCCCACACTCGTCCACGCCGACACCCCCGCGGAGCACGCCACCCTCAAGGCCCTTCCCATCCTCTCTTCAAAGTGTGCCGCCTGCCACGGTGAAGACCCCAAGGATATCAAGGGCGATCTCAACCTCCTCACCCGCGAGGGCTTCCTCAAAGGCGGCGAATTCATCAAAGACCTCCTCGTTCCCGGCGACGTTGAAAAATCCTTCCTCATGACCGTCATCAAGTGGGAGGACCCCGATTTCGAAATGCCGCCCAAGGAAAACGATCGCCTCAACGGGGAACAGATCGCCCACCTTGAAACCTGGATCAAAAACGGAGCCCCCTGGCCCGACAAAGCGACCCG
Source organism: uncultured Verrucomicrobiales bacterium (assembly GCA_937916505.1). Taxonomy (GTDB): domain Bacteria; phylum Verrucomicrobiota; class Verrucomicrobiia; order Verrucomicrobiales; family Akkermansiaceae; genus SW10. The sequence goes on from CALFSW010000168.1 coordinate 385, forward strand.
CTCAAAGATCCTCGCTGCTGAGAAAACCAAAAACATCACCGCAGACGGAGTCATCATCACCACCTCCGGCGGCCTCGCCGACGACTGGACTTTTCGCCGCTACAAGCCCGAGACCGTCTGGGCTTTCCAGCCCCTCAAAAAGCCCGCCCCCCCTTCGGATCAAGGCAATCCCATCGACGCCTTCGTTCACGCCAAACTCAAATCCGCCAAATACCAGCCCGCTCCCCGCACAGACCTCCGCACCCTCATTCGTCGTGTCTCATATGACATGATCGGCCTCCCCCCGACCCCGACCGAAGTTCACGACTTCATCACCGTCGCTGAAAAAGATTTCGAGCAAGCCTACGCCGCCCTCATCGACCGCCTCCTTGCCTCTCCCCACCACGGAGAACGTTGGGCCCAGCACTGGCTCGATGTCGCCCGTTACGCCGACACCGGCGGCATGTCCAATGACTACGAGCGATCGAACGCCTGGCGTTACCGCGACTACGTCATCCGCGCCTTCAACGATGACAAACCCTACAATGAATTTGTGATGGAGCAGATCGCCGGTGACGAACTCGCCGACCAATCCCTCCGCGAGCGCGTCGGAAACGACGCCAAGTACGAAGAACTCCGGAGAAATGGCCACTACTCCAAAAAAGAGGCCGAACAAGTGATCGCCTCCTCCTTCCTCCGCATGGGCCCCTGGGATCCTGCCATGGTAAAAGCTCCCGAAGCCCGGCAGCAATACGTTGATGATGTCGTCAATGCCGTCGGCCAGACCTTCCTCTCCACCACCATGCGCTGCTTCAAGTGCCACGACCACAAGTTCGACCCTCTCCCCACAAAGGACTACTACCGCATGTATTCCGTCTTCGCCGGCACCCAACTTGCCGAACGCCATGTCTCGTGGCAGGACACCGACAAAAAAATCGGCTTCGAAGAAGAAAAGGCCCAGATCGATCTCCTCTACAACTTCGCCAGCTCCGAAGCCAAACGCCTCCAGGAGAAGGTTGAGACAGCTGCCCGCGAGTGGTATGAGGAAAACAATCTTCCCTACAAGAATCTCAACGATCGTAAAAACGACGACGACGACAAAAAACCGCCCCGTCACGTTGGCCTCGACGAGACCGAAAAAGGCCACCTTAAAGTCCGCGAGCAAGACGAGTGGATCTGGAAACGTCGCTACGAACGCTTCTCCCCCATGGTTCAATCAGTTTACAACGGACCCGACCCCAAATTCCTCAATGCCCGAAAACTCCGCGAGCATGGCAAGGCCAACAAGGACTGGAAACCCGACTCCCACATCCTCACCGGTGGAGCTCTCGAGGCCCCCGGTGAAAAAGTCACTCCGGGCGTCCTCTCCGCCCTTGGTGTTCCCGTCGAAGGAGCGTCAAAAGACGATCCATACGCCACGCCCCAAGACATCAATGGCCGCCGCCTCGCTCTCGCCAAATGGATCGCCCATCCTAAAAACCCTCTCACCGCCCGCTCCTTCGTGAACCGAATCTGGCAATACCACTTCGGCAAAGCCATCGCCGGAAACCCGAACAACTTCGGCGTCAAAGGAACTCCGCCAACCCACCCGAAACTCATCGACTGGCTTGCCGCCGACTTCGTCGAAAACGGCTGGAAGATCAAGCGACTCCATCGCCTCATCCTCACTTCGAAAACCTACCAGCAATCAGGTCAACACACCGGGCAAGACAAGCTCGCCCGGGAAGATCCCAACAACGACCTCTTTGCCTTCTTCCCCAACCGACGCCTCACCGCCGAAGAACTCCGCGACGCCATGCTCCACATCACCGGAGAACTCAATCCCCTCGCCGGAGGCCTTCCCGTCCGCCCCGAAATGAACATGAAAGTCGCCCTCCAGCCTCGCATGATCCAGTTCTCGATCGCTCCCACCTATCTTCCCAGCCGCACTCCCGCACAACGCAACCGACGCTCCATCTATGCCTACCGCGTTCGTGGCCTCGCCGACCCCTTCCTCGAAACATTCAACCAACCCAATCCGAATGACTCCTGCGAAGAACGCGACGCCGCCTCGGTCTCCCCCCAGGCCTTCACCTTGTTAAACAGCGACCTCGTCACCGATCGCTCGATCGCCCTCGCCCTCCGCCTCGAGAAGGAAGCCGGCACCTACCCCGAACAAATCCAGCGAGCCTTCCACCTCGTCTTCAATCGCAAACCAAGTAACGCCGAAGCGACCAAGCTCGAATCCTACGTCAAAGAAATGCAAGCCTACCATGCGGACAAGAAACCCAAACCCCGCGAATACCCCACCGAGATCACGAGATCTCTCGTCGAGGAATTCTCCGGCCAGCCTTTCGAATATCAGGAAATCCTCCCCGTTTTCAACGACTACCAAAAAGATCCACAGGCCTCCGACGTTTCTCCCAATACCAGAGCTCTCGCCGACATGGCCCTCCTTCTCTTCAACTCCCACGAATTCGTCTATAGTTATTAGAGCAGGTCTCATCAAAAAGCTCTCGAACCACCTGGCAATTAGCTGTTAGCGCTTAGCTTTTAGCCTCAGAAACCCGAAGCGAAGCTTCTCAAAAAAAGCCAACCGCCAACCGCTAAAAGCCAATCGCCAGGTCACACACCCCCCACCCTATCCCAACGAAGCTCACCACCAATGAAACCAGAAATTTGCTCCCGCCCCTTTTCCGACGCCCACTCCCGCCGCGAATTCCTCTACGGCCTCGGTGCCTCCATGGGCTCCGTGGCCTTCTCCTCCCTCCTTGCCGACGAGACAGCCGCCGGACTCGGCCCCATGGCCCCCCAAAAACCTCTCATCAAAGCCAAGGCCAAAAACGTCATCATGCTCTTCATGGAAGGCGGCCCCGGACACATGGACACCTTCGATCCCAAGCCAAAGCTCACCGAACTCCACAAAACCGAGTCCAAAAACGACCGGGGCCTCTCCGCCGGCCAATACCAATTCTACGTTGGCTCCCCCTTCAAATTCATCAAGGCCGGTAAGTCAGGCATGGATATGTGCGACCAGTGGGTCCACATGTCCGACCCCGAAGTCGCCGACGAACTCTGCAACTACCGTGGCTGCCAGGCGGAATCCCTCAACCACCCCGAGGCCCTCTTCCACATGAACACCGGGAGCCGCCTCGGCGCCGACCCTGCCCTCGGTGCCTGGGCCACCTACGGGCTCGGCTCGGAAAACCAAAACCTCCCCGGCTACGTCGTCATGACCGAAATGGCCCTCCCCCAGGGCGGCTCCAAAAATTGGTCAAACGGCTTCCTCCCCGCCCACTACCAAGGCACCGCTCTTCGTCCCAAAGGTTCCCCCCTCCTCGATCTCGAATCCCAACCCTTCAAATCCCGCGCCCACCAGCGCATCGCCTTGGACCAACTCAACTTCCTCAACGACCAACACGCCAAGCGCCACCCCGGGCACGCCGACCTCGCCGCACGCATGGAATCCTACGAGCTTGCCTACCGCATGCAAATGGAAGTCCCCGAAGTGGTCGATCTCGATGACGAACCCGAATCCATCCGCGAAATGTATGGCATGGACAACAAGGTCACCCACGACTTCGGCCGCCAATGCCTCATGGCCCGCCGCCTCGTCGAAAAAGGCACCCGCTTCGTGCAGATCTTCGCCGGAGGATGGGACAGCCACGACTACCTCGAACGCGGCCACTCCTCCCGCATCGCCGCCGTCGACAAACCCTGGGCCGCCCTCATCAAGGACCTCAAACAACGCGGGATGCTCGACGACACCCTCGTCATTTGGAATGGCGAATTCGGCCGCACCCCCGACAACAACAAACGCGGCGGCGTCTACTCCATCGGCCGCGGCCACAACGCCGACGCCATGACCATCATGATGGCCGGAGGCGGAGTCAAAAAAGGGGCCATCGTCGGAGCCACCGATGATATCGGAGCCCAGGCCGTCGATGTCGCCCGGCCCATCCGCGACTTCCACTGCACCCTCCTTCACCTCCTCGGACTCGATGACAACAAGCTCACCTACTTCCACGCCGGCCGTTATAAGCAACTCTCCCAATTCGGCGGCACCGTCATCAGGGAACTCGTGGGTTGACCCCCTCAACCAGGCTCAAGATTTCCCGCCCCTCCCGCTTTTGCCGACCCGCCCCAAGATCCCCCTCGTCCCATTTTAGCAATCCACGACCAGCATTCATCATATTTCGCGTAAAACCGCCCCTTTCTTCACTTGTCTTTTCGAGCTTGGAGAATAGTTTGGCCCCAACATCCGTTGAGGGTGTCCGCGTGAACCATGAGTGCCTCTTCCTGTTCCCTTTGTGCCTTTGCGAAATCCTCCATTGGCCGTAAAATAATCGTTGCCCTCACCGGCCTAGCCCTCGTCCTTTTCCTGGCAGGCCACCTCTTGGGAAACCTCCTCATCTTCGCCGGTGAAGAGGCCTTTAACGAATACGCCCATTTCCTCCACACCTTCCTTCATGGCATGGGTGTTTGGATTGCCCGCATCGGCTTGCTGGTCTGCTTCGTTGTTCACATTTGGTTCACCGTCCTCCTCACGAAGGAAAACAAGGCCGCCCGTCCCAAGTATGCTCACGACGCCACCGTGCAAGCGCCCAAGTCATCTCGCATCATGATCTGGAGCGGCCTCACCATCCTCGCTTTCGTCATCTTCCACATCCTCCACTTCACCGTCCGGACCGACAGTGAACTCGCCACCATCGGCGAAGAGAGCCCCTGGAGAATGGTCATCGAGGGATTCCAAAATCCCCTCGTGGTCATCTTCTACGTCATCGCCATGACCCTCCTCTGCTCCCACCTGAGCCACGGAGTCGCCTCCATCTTTCAGACCCTCGGTCTCCGCTCCAAGAAGACCGCCGGTTCCATCAAAGCCCTCGCCAAAATTTACGCCGTTGTGATCTACCTCGGCTTCATCTCCATCCCTCTCGCCATCCGCCTCTTCGGATTTGGCAGCTGCTGTAAATAACTTTCCCGACCCATGAGCTTAGATTCAAAAGTCCCAAAAGGCCCCCTCGCCGACAAATGGACGTCCCACAAGATGGACTCCAAGCTGATCAACCCCGCCAACAAGCGGAAGTTCAAGATCATCGTTGTTGGCTCCGGCCTCGCCGGAGGCTCCGCCGCGGCCACCCTTTCCGAACTCGGCTACAACGTCGACTGCTTCTGTTATCAGGACAGCCCGCGCCGCGCCCACTCCATTGCCGCCCAAGGAGGCATCAATGCCGCCAAGAACTATCAGAATGATGGCGACTCCGTTCACCGTCTCTTTTATGACACCATCAAGGGAGGCGACTTCCGCTCGCGCGAAGCCAACGTCCACCGTCTTGCCGAAGTCTCCACCGAGATCATCGACCAATGCGTCGCCCAGGGGGTTCCTTTTGCCCGCGAATACGGCGGCCTCCTCGACAACCGTTCTTTTGGTGGCGCGCAGGTGAAGCGCACCTTTTACGCCCGCGGCCAAACCGGCCAACAACTTCTCATCGGCTGCTACCAGGCACTCGAAAAAGAAATCGCGAAAGGCGGTGTCACCATGCACTCCCGCACCGAAATGCTCGACCTTGTTGTTGTCGACGGCCAGGCCAAAGGCATTGTCGTGCGCAACCTCGTCACCGGAGAAATCTCCTCGCACGCCGCCGACGCCGTCATCCTCGCCACCGGCGGATACGGAAACGTTTTCTACCTCTCCACCAACGCCATGGGTTGCAATGTCATGGCATCCTTCCGCGCTCACAAACGCGGAGCCTACTTTGCCAACCCCTGCTACACCCAGATTCACCCCACCTGCATTCCCGTCAGCGGCGACTATCAGTCCAAGCTCACCCTCATGTCGGAATCCCTCCGGAACGACGGTCGCATCTGGGTTCCCAAGTCCAAAGAAGATGCCGCCGCCATCCGGGAAGGAAAGAAGAATGCCTCCCACATCCCCGAAGACGAACGCGATTACTACCTTGAGCGCAAGTATCCTTCCTTCGGAAACCTCTGTCCCCGTGACATCGCGAGCCGAGCCGCCAAGGAATGCTGTGACGAAGGCCGGGGCGTGGCCACCTCCGGACTCGGTGTTTTCCTCGACTTTAAAGACGCCATCGCCCGCGATGGCGAGGATGCCATCCGCGCCCGCTACGGCAACCTCTTCCAGATGTATGAAAAGATCTCAGGCGACAATCCCTACAAACAGCCGATGCAGATCTATCCTGCCGTCCACTACACCATGGGCGGCCTTTGGGTGGACTACAACCTGATGTCCAATCTCCCGGGTCTCCACGTCCTCGGCGAGGCAAACTTCTCCGACCACGGCGCGAACCGCCTCGGAGCCTCCGCACTCATGCAGGGCCTCGCCGATGGATACTTCGTCATTCCCGCCACCATCGCCGTCTACCTCGCCAACCAAAAACCCGGTTCCGTCACCACCGACAACCCCGAATTTAAAAAAGTCGAAAACGAGGTCAAGGACCGCCTCAAATCGCTCATGGAAATCAAGGGCAACAAGTCTGTCGACTCCTTCCATCGCGAACTCGGCCTCCTCATCTGGGACAAATGTGGGATGGCACGCGACCGCGAAGGCCTTCAGGAAGCCCTCCGCCGCATCCCCGGGATCCGCCACGAATTCTGGACCAACGTCCGCATCCCCGGCTCTGCCAACGGCCTCAATGGCGAACTGGAAAAAGCAGGCCGCGTTGCCGACTTCATCGACTTTGCCGAGGTCCTCTGCCACGACGCCCTCGACCGCGAGGAATCCTGCGGAGGCCACTTCCGCTCGGAGCACCAATTCACCGAAGCCGACACCGAAGTGCAGGACGGCACCACCCAAACAGGCGAGGCAAAACGCCACGACGACCAATTCCAATATGTTGCCGCCTGGGAACATGTCGAACCCGGCACCCCTCCGATGCTGCACAAAGAAGAACTCGTCTTCGAAGACGTCAAACCTTCCATCCGATCCTATAAGTAAGCCATGCCTTTACTCAACCTCACCCTCAAAGTCTGGCGTCAGGAAAACGCCACCTCCGAAGGCCGTATCGAAACATACGGGGCCAAGGAAATCCCCACCTCGGCCTCCTTCCTCGAGATGATCGACATCGTCAACGAGCGTCTCATCAAGGACGGGCAGGAGCCCATCCACTTCGACCATGACTGCCGCGAAGGCATCTGCGGCATGTGCTCCATGACCATCAACGGCGTCCCTCACTCCAAGGAGCGCGGCATCACCACCTGCCAGCTTCACATGCGTAAGTTCTCCGATGGCGAGACCATCTGGATCGAGCCCTTCCGCGCAAACTCCTTCCCTGTCATCAAGGACCTCGTCACCGATCGGTCATCCTTTGACCGCATCATCGGCGCCGGTGGCTACATCAGCGTCCGCACCGGCTCCGCGCCCGATGCCCACGCCGTCCAGATTCCCAAGCCCGATGCCGACGCCGCCTTCGACGCCGCCGCCTGCATTGGCTGTGGCGCGTGTGTCGCCGCCTGCAAAAACGCCTCGGCCATGCTCTTCGTCTCCGCCAAGGCATCGCACCTCAACCACCTCCCCCAAGGAAAGGTCGAAAAGGATCAACGCGTCCTAAGCATGGTGCGTCAGATGGATGAAGAAGGCTTCGGCAACTGCACCAACCAGTTTGAGTGCGAAGCGGTCTGCCCGAAGGAAATCAGCGCCGACCACATCGCCAAGCTCAACCGCGACTACCTCATCGCCAGCGCCCGCGATTCGGTCTCGTAAAGAAAATCTCCCCAAAAAGCCGGGAGGCGCCCACGTTCGCTGAAATCACGATGTGGCAGATGATTTTTCCAATCTCAAAGGTTGGAGAAACGCCTGGTTTTTCAGAACGCTCGCAACGAGGTAAAAAAGGTGTCACCGGGACAGTCCAACCGGTGACCATTTCCACACGTTCACGCGATTGGTCACATTGAATTAGGTCTCGTTGGTTCCGCGAATCTGACGGCCCCGGCACCGGGTTTTTTTGAAAATCGACGAGCCCAAGGGGGCATATGACTTGTTTTTTTGTAAATCCCACCCACTCTCCGGCATGCGTTGTTTTCACCCTTCGACGCTGTTAAAAACTTTCACAGGGACCCGCATCGCCGGCTCCCGGGTTTTTGCAGCCTTGTCTCTCGCCTTGGTCAGCCCGTCAGCCGCGATCGAGACCATCCAGCTCCCTTCGACCTCATCCATCACGCCCGATGGAAAATCCCTCGTTTTTTCCTGGGCCGGCGATCTCTGGACCTCGTCCCTCGATGGCGGAGAAGCAGAGCGACTGACACACCATCCCGCCCCGGACGACAACCCGAAGGTGTCCCACGACGGGAAATCGGTTTTTTTTCAATTCGGAACGCACCGGATCCAAACAGGTCTTTCGAATCCCCATCCAGGGTGGCAACCCCGCGCAAATCACCTTTCATTCCGAGGGGAGCTTTCTGGAAGATCTTCACCCGTCCAGGCCCGTCATTCTGGTGAGCGGAGAACGCGACCATGCCGGGCGTCGCCCAATTCGACTGATTGAAAAAGCGCTCGACCCGACCCGCGACGAGCGGGTTCTCTTTGATGCCACCGGCCGGGTGGGACGTTATTCCCCGGATGGCAAAAAGGTCCTCTTCGTCCGTGGAGGGGCGCCCACCTATCGCAAAGGGTATTCCGGAGCCCAGGCCGCCCGCATTTGGCTCTACGATCTCGAAAAAAAGTCGTTCTCCGAACCGGTTAGGGACGACAAGGGCTGCCGCTATCCCCTCTGGGCACCCGATGGCAAATCCTTCTATTACGTCACCGGCCGATCCGGTTCGTTCAACATCTGGCAACATCGCTTTGGACAAAAGGACGACCTCCAATTGACCCAATATCCCAACGACAGCATCTTTGCCCCCACTCTCTCAAAGGACGGATCGTCGCTGGTCTATCGCCACCTTTTTGACCTCCATCACCTTTCGACCCAGCCCGGATCGAAGCCCTCGGAAATCTCGCTTTATCACCGGACCACTCTCACCCACCCGGCCAACGAGGCCCTCACCTTGCGCTCCACCCGGGATGCCACCGTGACTCCCAGCGGCCTGGAATGGGCCTTTGAATCCGAAGGAGAAATCTGGGCCATGGACACCGTCCTCAAGGAGCCGCACCGCCTCACCGAGTCTCCGGCCCATGAATCGGACCTCCACTTCGCCAAGGACGGCAAATACCTCTACTACCAAAAAGACAACGGGGTGAACGTGAATTACTGGCGCATGTCCAAAACCAACCCGAAGGATTTTTGGTGGACTGCCACGCAATTCCACCACGAGCCGGTCACGAAAGGCCCCAGGGAAAAGTGGGGCTTTAGCTTCAGCAAGAAAGAAGAACAAATCGCCTACGTCGAGTATCCCGGCACCCTTTGGATCGCCAAACCCGATGGCTCCGAACCCCGCAAACTCATCGAGAATTGGGACTCCCCCTACTACGTCTGGTCACCGGATGGCAAATTCATCGCCTACTCGGCCCACGACGAAAACTACAACAGCGACGTCTACATCATCGCCACCAACGGAGAAAGTAATCCCGTCAATGTCTCCCGTCATCCGGACAGCGACCTCTCCCCACGCTGGTCGCCCGATGGAAAAATCCTCGCCTTCGTCGGGCGTCGCCATTCCACCCAAACCGACCTCTTCTTCGTTCATCTCAAACGCGACAGTCATTTCCGGAGTGAGCGGGACACCCGCATCGAATCGGCCCGTCGCGCCATGACGAAGGATCCCGGTTATAAACCCAAGAAAAAGAAAGAAGCTCCCAAGGAAGAAGGATCCGATGAGAAAAAGGAAGAAGGATTGGGCAAGAAAATCCTCAAGGGCCTCGGTCTCGCTTCAAAAAAAAGCGACGTTCAAGAACCCGCCATCGACTTCGAAGACCTTCACAAACGGATCCAACGCATCCCCATGAACGGCATGAGCGCCTCTCAACTCCACTGGATGCCGGATTCCAAAAACCTCATCTTTCAATCCGGCGGCAATATCTACCGTGTCGCCCCCAAGGCAGAGGCGAAACCCGCGGTCCTGATCAAGGCCACCGGATCGATTGTCCGCTATCGCGACGACGACAAACTCTATCTCGTTTCCGGTGGCGCTCCCGCCTTCCTTCACAAGGGCCGTTTGACCACCTACCCCTTCAGCGTGCCCTTCAGCCGGGACCGGGCCCACTACCAACGCATGGGCTTTCGCCTCGCCTGGAGGACCTTGCGTGATCGCTTTTACGATCCCCGCTTGAACAACCGCGACTGGGATGCCATTCGCACCAAGTATGAACTGGCGGCAGCCCGGGCCCAAACCAAGACCGACTACGCCCGCGTCATGGCCCTCCTTTTGGGTTAACTCAACGCCTCCCACATGGGCTTCTCTCCCAACGACTTCCCCAAGGAATGGAAATACAACGAAGCCTGGCGAAGCGCCACCCCTCACCTCGGGGTGCGGCTCGATCACACCCGCCGCGTGACCTTTGTCCATCCCAACGGACCCGCCGACCGGCCCAAGAGCCGGCTAAAAGCGGGTGACCTCATCACCGGGATTGACGGACAGAACCTCCGCCCGGACATCTCTCTGACCAGCCTCCTCAACGGACGCCTCGACCGCGACATCATCCTCACGGTGAAAAGCGAGGATGAGGAAGAAGCGCGCGACGTCACCATCCGCCCCATCAGCCACGGGCAGGCCCGCGCCCTCGCCCACGCCGCCCATCTTGATCATCGTAACGAGACCGTCAAAACAGCCACCGAAGGGAAACTGGGCTATCTCCACGTTGCCCGCATGATGTGGGACGAATTCGAGAAATTTGAACATCACATTTACGAACGGGGAGCGGGCAAAGACGGACTCATCATCGACGTTCGCGACAACGGAGGCGGCTTCACCGCCGATCACCGCCTCACTGTTCTCACCCAGCCCCTGCACGCTTACACCGTCGGGCGCAATGGCCGAATCGGTTACCCCCAGGATCGACACGTTTACGCCAGCTGGAACAAGCCGGTCGTGGTCATTTGCAATGAGAACTCCTTCTCCAATGCCGAGATCTTTTCCCACGCCATCAAGAGTCTCAATCGTGGAAAAGTCGTCGGAATCCCAACCGCCGGCGGAGTCATCTCGACGGGCTCGGCCAACATCCTCGGCCTCGGCCGCATGCGCCTCCCCGGTCGCGGGTGGTTTCTCCCTCACAACGGGGAAGACATGGAACTCTACGGGGCAATCCCCCACATCATTGTCGACGTTGCTCCCGATGACCTGCCCAAGGGCAAGGACCCCCAGCTTGAGAAAGCCATCGAAGTCCTTAAGAAGGAAGTCCAGGAGCGCAGCCAAAAAATTGCCCCACCGGTCTACAATTCACAACGGTAGGCAGCACCGGGACTCCGCTGCATTTTTTGCCACCAAAGGGGGCGGCTTGGCCCCACACTTACCGGGCTCCGGAACTCGCAGCCATCTCACGGATCATGCTATTCACCGGAATTCCCTGAATCCGATAACCGGCATCGTCCGTGAGTAAATCAAAGCTCCGTGACACTCCGCCAAGGCGATCCACCCGGGCCACGATGTGGTCTCCCACTTTGTCTCCTGGCTTTAGATCACTTGCGGGAGTTCCGCAAATCCGATGCCGGGGGGAAAGTCGGATCTCTTCCCCTCCATTGAAAATCACCTTCAAATGCCGGGCTTGAGTCGCATCCTCGAGATACTCGTGACGCTGCCGAATCACGACCACTTCCCCGTGATATCCAATGACCGGGTCACCGGCCTTCAATTGTTCGACTGGAACAGGTCCGTTGGGGGTATCGATCAAGATTCCTTGCGGCAAACATCCGAATTGTAACTTCACCATCCCCAGGCCCACGGCACTGCGCAGCAAGCTACAACTCACGAGCGAAAAAGAACAGATTGAGGCCAGGAGAATCGATAAAAAAAGAGGAGTTCGGCCGGGGGAAATGCGAGAGATCATATCGTGTGAATTGGGCTCTCGAAATCGGGGCCCTCGTTTTCAAGCGAGAGAACATCATCGGAGAGGCCGGGACGTGCTTGTAACTCAATCGCACCGTTTTACCACAAAACTAAAAAAGCCCGCTCGCTTTCACGAACGGGGCTTTGAAGTTTGTTCAGAGAGCGGTTTGCGCGACGGCAAAACGAGGATACGGAACGGGGAACAGGGGACGTCATTGATTCCGATGCGGTGCAAAAATTTCGCCGAATCAGGGGAGGCTGGAAAAACTGATTCTTGGAGCGCTTGCTTTACCGTTCGAAGTTCAACCGTAAAAAAAACGGTCCTCGACTCGTTTTCGCCGGGAATCGCAACATCAACCGCGTGGTCTCCACATCCACGACCCGGGCCGACATTCCCACCATCGTGGAGGTCGCCCAGTTGGCGAGATCATTGGATGTCTGAACCTCCCAAGCGACTCCCTCGCGGCCACGCGGAAGATCGAACACAACTTCCACCTGCCCCTCCGCAACCTTACGTCTGATTTGCAAACGGCCCGAATCCGGCCGGATCGGGTCCGTCCCGAAAGCGAACTCGCCCCAATTCGACAACCCGTCTCCGTCCTGGTCATCCTCTTCCAAAGGAACGACAAACCCCGGATTGTCGTCCTCACCCAATTGCCCCGCAATCCAATTGGCGTAGGTCACGGTCTCAACGGCACGGTATCGCCAAATCTCATCCGAAGCCAAAGCTCCGGGATCATCATCTCCGCCTGCAGAGGTCAGGTCTCCGGGTTCCAACAGATATTTCACCCAGGTTCTGGCGCTCCCCTTCGTTCGAATACTTCTGGATCTCTTTACCGCAGCCGGCTGTTTGAACAACGGAGCAATCTCGATTGTTTCAACTCCGTAGGCACCGACCGGAACCCAGGCGAGCAAGCGATTCTTGTCATAGAAGGTCTGATCGAAGTTCACATAAAAGCGGTTGCGTGCCTGCACCACTGCAGGCTGTGGATCATCGATCGTCGCCGTATTGAGCATCCACCAGACCTGTTGATCGTAGGCCCAACCGGTCGCGGAGAGGATTCCTTCATTCATGACCAATTCGTTCGGATAAAACTCCAGCTCCATCAATTTTGCCTCACCAATTTCCCCGGTATTCCCAAAGGGATAAAAATCAATCCCCTGATCTGCTTCCGCATCTTGCCAGGGATCATTCGAAACCGCAAAATGATGGTCTGTGACTTCCATCCCATTGTAGTAGGCATTGGGGACGGTCACTTCATCGATCAGAAAAGCAGTGAGCCCATCAAAAGCCGAGGTCTGCAAAAGGAGATCGTTGGACCACCAGACCCGTTGATCCCCGCCCGCTTGGGTTGCGGGTGCCGAGGAGAGGAGAAGCAGTCCGGATCCGTCGCCTACTTCTCTGACGCCTTCAACCGTGCCCGGCACACTCACCGCAGCAGCAGCCACAAAAATGTCCCCGCTGTCAGCGAGGGTCACAACGCGCAACTTGTGGTCGGTCTCATAGTAGCTCCGCTCCTCTCCCTCACCGGCAATAGGAGTGTTCTGCCGAAAGGTGAGATAGATCTGGTCCCCACGCTCCACGACACCCGAAACGGTGGCACCAGAAGAGACCTTCAATGCTTCGTCATTGATCGCGGGTCCATCGGCTTCAAGACCAACCTGATAATCGACAACCAAGGTGGGCACGACAGGATCTGATGCGTCTACGATGAGAATTTGGGCGCGCGTGGATTCGCCATACCACGACGAACCTCCGAACCTAAAATCGACAAACCATCCGCCCCGGTAGTTGTCATTGACCTCGGGAATCCAGGCGATGCGACCGTTCTCCAATTGTCGCCCGTGGTAACTGCCATGAAGCGTCCGATTCATGGATCGCATCGGCTCGCCGGTGGAGGGTGTCGTGGGATCGCCCAGGTCAACCACGTGATGGTAGGTCACCTCTCGCCAGCCCAGCTGATCTTCATCGATTTCATACTGCTCGGATTCCGTGGTTAGGAGATGTAGGAAATCGCCCCGTAATTCCACCCCCGCAACAGTGCCTCCTGCCAACTCCAATTGGGCCAACACCGTATCAAGGGCGTCATCCGAGCTGATCCGCAAGGTCACCTTTTGCGCGACATCGCTTTGATACCATCGGGCCCATTGATAGCCCCCGGCTTCGATCTGCACCAGATGCTCGTCGAGAGGAATCACCCGATCCACCGTCCACGCAGCTTCGAACGAAGACAGGGGTTGTGGCTCCGACAAGTCGCTAACATCCAAGGCGTTCACCTCACGTCCGGATACCGAGACCAAAGTCGTGTCATCGATCAAAGTGGCACGACGGGCCACAAAGTCGGTCTTGATCACTCCGGCCTTCTCAAGGGAATCATCGTCAAAAGTCAGGATCTGCAAGGCCGTTTCACTGGAGGTCCAATCGCGACGATAACTTTGATAAGGCAGGATCATCACCCCGCGATCAGGAAAATAACCAATGGCCTGCTCGTCATAATTCCCTTCGCTCCAGCTGTAAGATCCTTCCTCGCCAAGATAAACCCGCAAGGGAGGGCCCAGATTTTCGGGGTCGCTGACATCGAACTGGCTGATCGCCACCCGGCGGTCCTCCACTCCCACCGACAAAAGCCGATCCCCCCTGGGCTGCAGATAATGGGACCAACCCGGAATCTTGAGCTCACCCAAAAGCCGGAGATTGTCGTCATCGCTCAAATCCACCACGAAAAGCGGATCGATCTGAATCGCGGTCACGACATAGACCCGGTCCCCGTCAAAGCGTGTTGCGAAGAGAGTCTCCTGGGGAGCGAGAACCAAATGATCGAGACGGGGAATGTCTCCCTCTTCGGTTCGCGCACCAAGGTCATAGTTGGCTACGATGGTCTTGAGACCGTTGTTCCACCGTCCGCCCTGGGTGACACAGGTGAGAATGTCGTCACGAATCCGCAGCTTGAATTTATCTTTGAGATGTCCTTCCAGCTCGGTGGAGGCCGCGATTTCCAGGGGCGCGTTCTGGTCACGAATATCGATCAGATGGATGCTGGATTTGTAGGTCCGGTCTTCCCAATCGTAGATGTAGGGAGAAACGATGAAGTATTCGGAAGTGGCACTGACCGTGGCATTATACCACCAGCCGTCCGCGCTCAACAAATCCAGGGGCTCGGAGGTGACCGGGTTGACGGGATCCGAGAGATCGGTGTGCTCCACCGTCAATCCGGATTCCCAGTGGACTATCGTTTGCAGATCCTCTCCCACGCTCTCCACCCGGCGGGAATTCCGCATCGCGACATAGAGATGCGATCCCACCATGCGGCTTTCGACCACACTATTCCCGGGGAGTGGGATTCGCTTGGTGATGGAAAGACCATTTTCACCATGCCTTACCACCACCGCTTCGGAACCCGCACCGCTCTCCCCCCAACTCCAACGCTTGGCGAGAAGGATCAGATGTTCGCCATCGGGATGGAGATACATATCTTCACCCAGGGCCGGCATCCGGATGCTGTCGATCCGCTCGGGATTCACCGGGTCGGAAAAATCGAAAACCTGAAGCCCGCGCAATTGATTGTAGAAATAGAGAGTCTCTCCCTTCCATTTCCAAAGATCCGACTCCTGAACTTCGGCCGGGGCCCCCTCAATGCTGTCTTCAGCAAAGGCGTTATCCCCTCCCCGATTGGCCAGCGTCGCCATGGAAGTCAGGGTGCCGTCGACTTCGGTGACAAAATCGGAACGTCCCTCCTGATAGATTTCATAGGGAAACGGATCGGTAAAACTGACATCGACGCAGACATCGGCGAGCGAAACCCCATCGGGCAATCTCAACTTGATCTGACCTTCATCACCAGCCAGATGAGCCATGGAATAGGCCTGCCATTGCTTTTCATCATCAAGGTAAGAGACCCGAACGCGACGGACGCCCTCGAGAACAGGGATCAGGGCCGCGTGATCATCGAGCAAAAAATCGGCAGGCTTAAATTCATCGGCATGCGACACATTGATAAAGCACCAGCAGAGAACCGAAGCCAAAGTGGTCTGCAAAAATTGATAAATCGTCATAGCGCTTACCGGAAATCTATCATAATCCAGCCCAGTTGTCACAACCATATTGGGGAGGATCACGGCCAGCCAAAACAAAAAGCCCCGCTCGCTTTCACGAACGGGGCTTTGAAGTTTTTTGTGGAGTCAGCGTTTAGCTCACTTCACCGCGGGCCATGCCCTTTTCCTCGAGAGCGGCCTGCGCTGCGGCAAGACGTGCTACGGGGATACGGAATGGGGAACAGGAAACGTAGTCGAGTCCGGTGCGGTGGAAGAACTTCACCGAATCAGGATCTCCGCCGTGCTCGCCGCAGATACCGATCTTGAGGTTCTTCTTGGTC
Organism: uncultured Verrucomicrobiales bacterium; assembly: GCA_937916505.1. Taxonomy (GTDB): domain Bacteria; phylum Verrucomicrobiota; class Verrucomicrobiia; order Verrucomicrobiales; family Akkermansiaceae; genus SW10. Next base: position 16,656 of record CALFSW010000168.1, read on the forward strand.
TTGCGACCACCCTTGACACCCATTTCAACAAGTTTGCCCACACCTTCCTGGTCGAGGCCGGCGAATGGGTTGTTGTTGAGAACTTCCGCGTCCTGGTAGGTCTGGAGGAAGCTGGAGGAGTCGTCACGGGAAAGACCGAGGCCGGTCTGGGTGAGGTCATTGGTTCCGAAGGAGAAGAACTCGGCGTGCTTGGCCACTTCATCAGCGGTGAGACAGGCGCGGGGAATTTCCATCATGGTTCCAACGGTGTACTTCAGCTCGGACTTCTTGAGACCGAGTTTCTTACGCACCCCGGCGGCGGTTTCGTCGATGACCTGCTTCTGGAGCTCAAGCTCACGAGCGTAGGAAACGAGTGGGACCATGATCTCGGGGAGAACCTTGGTGCCCTTGGCCTGCACTTCCGCAGCAGCCTCGAGGATGGCCTCGACCTGTGTTGCGGTGACGGCCGGGTAGCTGATGCCGAGACGGCAACCACGGTGACCAAGCATCGGGTTCTCTTCGTGGAGAGAGTGAATGCGCTTGGTGATGGCGGCGGCGCTCATGCCGATCTTCTTGGAGAGATCCTTCTTCTGGGCGGCATCCATGGTGCCGATGAACTCGTGAAGAGGTGGATCAAGCAGACGGATGGTCGCGGGGCGGCCATCGAGTGCGGCGAAGATTCCTTTGAAGTCCTTCTTCATGAACACTTTGATCTTCTTGAGGGCTTTGGCGCGACCTTCGTCGTCGTGAGCGAGGATCATCTCACGGACAGCATCGATGCGGTTGCCTTCGAAGAACATGTGCTCGGCACGGGTCAGACCAATTCCTTCAGCACCAAACTTGATGGCCTGATGAACCTGCTCGGGGGTATCGGAGTTGGTGCGGACACCCAGCTTACGATGGCTGTCGGTCCACTTCATGAGTTCCATGAACTTCTTGTAAGTCGCGGATCTTTTGGCGGAAGCCTTGTTCTCGATGAGTCCCTGGATGACCTGGGAAGGAGAAGATTTGATACCGCCCTTGTAGACGTTTCCAACGAATCCGTTGAGGGAAAGCTCATCGCCTTCCTTAAGGGTCACCCCATTACCAATGAGGGTCCCCTTGCTGTAGTCGATGGCCATTCCGTGAGCACCGCAAACGCAAACCTTGCCCATCTGGCGGGCAACGAGAGCAGCGTGTGAGGAAGCACCACCCTCGGTGGTCAGAATTCCTTCGGCAGCAATCATTCCGCGAAGGTCCTCGGGAGAGGTGGCCTGGCGGACAAGGATGACGGACTCGCCTTTGGCGGCCGCTTTGACAGAGGCTGCAGCGGAGAAGTAAATCTTACCGGAAGCGGCACCAGGGCCGGCGGGAAGACCGTGACCGATCTTCTTGGCGGACTTCTCGGCAGCAGAGTCAAAGATGGGAGCCAGGAGGTGGCTAAGGTCATCCGCAGGAATGCGGAGGATCGCCTCTTCCTTCTTGATGAGCTTCTCCTCGACCATGTCGAGGGCGATGTTCACGGCGGCAAAACCAGTGCGCTTGCCGTTCCGGGTTTGCAACATCCAAAGTTTTCCTTCTTCGATGGTGAACTCAACGTCCTGCACATCGCGGAAGTGCTTCTCAAGCTTCGTGCGAATGGCGAGAAGCTCCTTATGTGACTTGGGAAGGTCTTTTGCCATCTTGGCAATGGGCTTGGGTGTGCGCACACCGGCGACGACGTCCTCACCCTGTGCGTCGATGAGATACTCACCGTAAAACACATTCTTACCGGTAGCCGGGTCACGGGTGAAAGCCACTCCGGTTCCGGAGGTCTTACCGGTGTTACCGAAGACCATGGCCTGCACGTTCACAGCAGTTCCCCAGGCGGCAGGGATGCCATATTTCTGGCGATAGACGGTCGCACGGTCATTCTGCCAGGAGTTGAAGACCGCGTTGACAGCTCCTTTGAGCTGGGCGCGCGGGTCTTCGGGGAAGTTCTTCCCGGAACGCTCTTTGATCAGTGCTTTGAACTTGGCGACCACCTCGCGGAGAGCTTTCTCGGAAAGTCCCGAGTCGTCCTTCACCTTGGCCTTGGCCTTGGCTTCATCGAGGATGACCTCGTAGGGATCGTGGTGCTCGCCGGCTTCGGCTTCCACTTCCATCACCACACTTCCATACATCTGGAGGAAACGACGGTAGGAGTCCCAGGCAAACTTGGCGTTGCCGGTCTTCTTGGCGAGAGCTTCGACAACCTTGTCGTTGATGCCGAGGTTAAGGATGGTGTCCATCATTCCGGGCATCGACTCGCGGGCACCGGAACGGACGGAAAGGAGAAGTGGGTTTTCAAGATCACCGAACTTTTTGCCCATCGCTTTTTCGACCTTGGCGATGTTCGCTTCGATGTCTGCATCGAGAGTCTTGGGGTATTTCTTACCGTTGTCGTAGTAGTAGGTGCAGACTTCGGTGGTGATGGTGAAACCAGCAGGAACGGGAACTCCGATGCTGCTCATTTCGGCGAGGTTTGCGCCTTTTCCTCCGAGGAGGGCTTTCATCGAGCCGTCTCCGTCGCATGTTCCTGCGCCGAAGTAGTAGACGTTTTGCTTAGTACTGGGGGCCTTTTTAGCAGCCTTTTTTTTGGTAGCCATGGTCGTATTCTCTTAGTGAGTTTTGATCAGAATTACCGAAAGGATTGCGTATCAGCCCTTCCGGAAAGGCGCGCACTCTAGCAACCACACTCTTTGTGTCAACTGTGTTGCTCACGAGGAAAAACGACCCGTTTTTCAAAGCCACTTGCTCCTCCGAAAGAGGAAAACAAGGAAACCATCCACCCTGAAAAACACCCGCCAAAGAGCGGGGTAAGGCAAGGGGATTTCCAGCTCCGGAAAGTGATGAAAATTCACCCCGTAGATTCCGGCGGGAACTGTCACCGGGCTTCCGCTGTCGCGGAAAACGCCGACGCCCTCGAATGGCATCAAGAAGGCCGGCAGAGGTTCATTGGATCATGATTGCAAAGCGGGAACCGTTCCTTCGGGGAGAGAACGAATATGAATATCCTGCTGGGGAAAGGCGATCTCAATTCCCGCCTCCCGAAAAGCATTGTCGATTTGATAATGCAGCTCGCTCTGCGTCGCCAAAAGATGTTCCGCCGCAGGCACAAATCCCCGGATCTGGAAATCGAGGGTGCTGTTTCCAAAGCTCATGAACAAGACATCCGGCCCGGGATCAGCCATCACCTGCGGATGCCCCGACACAATTTCCCGAAGAATCCGGGTGGCCTTCCCGGTATCGGAGCCATAGGCAATCCCCACCGGAATTTCAAAACGAAGGATTGAATCCTTCAACGTCCAGTTCACGAGCTGACTCGTGATGAACTCCTTGTTGGGGACGAGAAGCTCCCGGTTGTTGAACTGCTGGATGGTAGTGGCCCGGATTTTGATTTGGGTGACCTTGCCTGAAATATCACCCACCGTGACGATATCGCCCAATCGAATCGGGCGCTCGAAGAGCAAGATGATCCCCGCCACAAAGTTGGCAAAGATCTCCTGCAACCCAAACCCAATCCCGAGAGAGACTGCCGCCGCAAGCCATTGCACCTTGTCCCAGGTGATTTCGATCCGGGCCAAAGCCAGGACGATGCCCACCAAAACAATGAGATATCGAACCGTGGTTGTGAGAGCAAAATTTCCTCCCGGCCCCAAATTGATCCGATTGAAAAACACCAAACTCAAGAGTCCGGGAATGTTGCGGGCAGCCGCAAAAGTGAGGATGAAAAAGACGATCGACATCAGAAGGTCCTGAAGTGTGACGCGCCCGTCCTGAGTGCTGATGATTTCCTTCACCTTGTCCACCGGAGCGGCCTGCTCGCCCGACAAATTCGGCATCACCGCAGGAGAACTGGTCACTTCCGTCGTGATTGGTCCCGACCCCCATAGCTCAATTTTATCGAGGACCGAAAGAGCCGGAAGAGTGCTTGACCAAATCGCCCACAGTCCAAAAGCCGCCGCCACAAAAATCGTCAACCGAAGCAGTTGGATCGTCTGTTCTTCCACCTCAACAACATTCACCGCCTCCGCCTTGACATCGTCGAGACTCTCCAACTCGGAAGATCTCTCACCGCCCTTCTCCTCCCGCTCGCGCTGAGCGAGAGTAGCTTCCCGGCGACGGAGAGCTTGGGAGATGGCGAGGGCACGCCGTGAAACCAGGGTCCAACGGGTCAAAAATTGGATCACCAAAAACGCCAGTGCCAGCACCCCGATGGTCGCGGCAAACTGTGCACGCAAAATCAAAACCGAAGCAAAGTAGCCCAAACCCGCTCCAATCGCAAAAAGCAGGGGGATCGCCATCACAACGAGGTAACCAAACTTCGCAAGCCCAGTTCCCTCGTCATTCTTTTGCAAAACCGAACGCTTGGGGTGGAAGAGATGATGGCAGAAACCCATCGCCAGAAGCATCCCGAGAATAGAAACAAATCGTCCCGAAGAGTCACCGGTTCCGCTGAAGGTGAGAGCCGAAACAACAAAGATAAACGGAACGGCGACAGGAACCAGCCACTTCAAATTCTTGAAGAAAAGGGCGACCTGCCGGGGAGGCATCTTGAAGTGGGAAACCAAAAGACCATCGGGGCGGCAAAACTTCAGGAACAGGAAACCCAGAAAGAGGAGGATGGAAAGGTGCCTCAGCCCCCGCTTCCAGGAAAGAGGCTCATCAATCAAACCGGAGATGACGAACGGCACCAAAGGAAGCCACAACGATAAAAGGATGGCGAACCCAAGAAACTTCAGCGTCGGAACCAGACTTGTGCAATTCCGCCGGGCCGCCTGCAAACTCGATTCCTTCAAAATTTCCAGCAAAGAACGCCGGCGGATAAAAATGGCGAGAGAAGCGATCACCGAAAAACTCAAAGGCACCACCGATCCAAACCAATTGCTTCGAATTGACCCCCAAAGATTTCCGAGGGTCCCCGGGGTGAAGAGATCCACGACCCTCCCCCACTCCTCGAGGGGCTCCCTCCAGTGAAGAGGTTTCGTGCTTTTGATCCAAAGCAAACGCTCATCAATGAAATTGGAATATTCCTCAATCTCGGTGATGGTCAGCTTGGCCGCCTCGGTTCCCTTGCTGAGATCCTCGTTCAGCGTGCGATAGTCCGCTGAGAGTTTTTGCATTACGTCCGCCCTTTGCCGCAGGAGTTCATCTACTCGAGACCGGGATATTTTGGGATCTTCCGCAATGATGGCGGCAATCCGTTTCTCGTCCAATACGGGAAGACCATTGACCCGGTCCGACAGACCAAGCAGCGAGATCTCAGCCTTGGCGACCAACTCCAGATTACTTCTTAGCTTTGCCGAGATCTCATCGACACTCGGAAGCCGCGAACGTTGATTCCGTATAAGAAGCCCGGTTTCATCGTCAATGCCAAGGTCGGCATCTTCCAGAAGCTTGATTCTCCTTTTCGCATTTTTGTATTGTTCGTCGATCCGCTTACGATCTCTGTCGATTTTTGAGTTATAGGTTCTCGCTTCCTTGATACTTTCCTGAATGAGATCCCTGTTACTACGTAATTCGCTCAATTCGCTGACAATTTGCGCAAGATCGGGAACATGGGAAAACTCTTCATCCAGTGAGGCGATGACCTCTTTGGTCTTTCTTGTTTCCTCTTCCTTCAACTTCTGGACGGTAGAAGACAGCACCGTCTGGAGTTCGGTGAGCGAATTCAAATAGTCTTTCCGACGCTGGATCCGCTCGGTGTAGAGTTCCGACTCCCGCCGAAGTAAATCCTGTTCCGCCTCAAACTGCTTGATTTTGGCTTCAAGCATCCGCTTGTCCTGAATCGCTTTTTGATACTGGGCCGACTCCAGTTCTCCGGGTGCCTGGACGGGGATTTCAAACTCAGCCAGAGCCGCACGGGCTTTCGTCAATTCCTCGGTCAGAATTGCCATGCGTTTGGGAGAATCTCCGGCTCGATCAGCGACTTCCTTACGACGGACCTCACTACTCTCAATCAATGATGAAACTTTTGCCAGCAGGGCCTCTTGTTCAGCAAGGGCAGCTCCGGCGGCGGGACTACCGGGAGCACTGAGAGGCTCGAGCTTTTCAAGCCTCGCGATTTCGGACCGGGTTTTTTTCTCCGTGATGACGGCGCTGTCAGCCGCTTTCAGGGAAACCAGCGCCTGCTGCCAGACCTTTGCCGCCTCGGCGGCCACAGGGTCGTCCGTCGCCTCCTCGCTGGCTTTCAGGCGTTCCGTAATTTTCGTTTCGCTTAAGGGCTCGGCAAACAGCGGCAGAAAAAAGAAGGGGATTAGATAAAAAATTCTCACGTCTACGGGTGACGATAATTGAATTCTTCCGGAAAGAAAGCGCGACGGCGGCTTGTCTTTTCGTGATCAAAAACAGAACCTCGCAATCATGTCAGCAGAATACGACGTCATCGTCATTGGAGGAGGAAGCGGAGGATATGCCGCCGCGAAGAAAGCTTCCGGCCTGGGACTGAAAGTCGCGATCATCGATGGCGCGAAAGAACTTGGGGGCTTGTGCATTCTTCGCGGATGCATGCCCACGAAAGCCCTTCTTGAAACCTCCAGCCGCATGCGCGCCATTCGCGAAGCCGGGGAATTTGGGATCGGGATCGGCGAGCCCACCGTCGATATTGATGCCCTCCGCGCCCGGAAATCCCGTCTCATCGATGATTTCCAGCACTACCGGATCAAGGGACTGGAAAAGGGCGATTTCGACCTCATCCGGGGTCACGCAAAATTCATCTCCTCCCATGAAGTGACCGTGGAGGGCCATGGAACTTTGAAAGGCCGGGCCTTTGTCGTTGCCACCGGCTCGGTCGAAAAACTCCCACCCATCGAAGGGCTGGCTGAATCGCCCTTTTGGACCAGTGACGATATCGTTGATCTGCCCCGTCTTCCAAAATCAGTGGTGGTCGTCGGCACCGGCGCAGTCGGGATGGAATCCGCCTTTCTTTTCGAAGGCCTTGGCTCAAAGGTGACGATCATCTCCCGAAGCCGCCCGCTCATTGCCGGCGTCGATCCCTCCATCTCGGCAGCCATGGAAGCCCGCTGCCAGGATATCGGCATCGAGATTATCTTTGAAAAATCTCTCAGTAAGGTTGAGCACACCGAATCAGGCTTTGACCTGATGGTGGGAGACGACACCCGCCTCTCCTGCGACCAGCTCATCATGGCCTCGGGTCGCAAACCCAATGTCGACGGACTGGGCTTGGAAAACGCCGGATTCCCGGCAGACCTTACCCGTCTGGAGATCAATCAATTCTGCCAGACTTCCCAACCTCACATTTTCGGAGTGGGCGATGTTTCAAGCCCCCTTGCGGTCGTCCACCTCGCCGTCATGCAGGGCGAGGCTGCCGGAGAAAATATCGCCGCCCTCCTGAAGAACGAAAATCTTGAAGCCACGTGGGATCCCCGCCTCAATATTTTCGGCATCTTCACCGACCCCGAACTCGTCGAACTGGGCTGGAACGAAGCGGAAGCCCGCAAGCAGGGCCACGACCCCGTCACCGCTTCATACCGTTTTGATGATCAGGGGAAGGGCGAAATCGTCGGAGAAAAACATGGCCTCGTCACCATCACCGCCGACCGAAAAACCGGCAAAATTCTGGGAGCTGCCGGAATGGGCCCCCATGTCATCGACTACGCCCACACCATGATGGTCGCCCTTCACCAAAATCTCACCGTCGCCGAATTCCTGAAAATCCCCTCCTACCACCCCACTTTGGGCGAAATCTGGGCTTATGTCGCGGAGGAGCTCATTGAAGAACTTTAGCCGGGACGAACTTTAAGAAATCTGATAGTCTTCAAGTCATCAACATGGCAAAAGTGCTTTTTCCCATCCCGGCGGCTGCCTTTGATCTCGCTTTCTCCGAGCCTGCCCCGAACCATCCACCCGCACCCTCGCCCGGTCGGTAAGATTTTGAGGAATAACGACATCTCCCTTTTCCTCCCATCAATATCTCAATGAAAACAAACATCATCCTAATCCTCGCCGGAGCACTCCTCGGACTCTCGTCGTGCTCTTCTCCCCCCACTCCTCCTTCACCTCCTGCCTGAGGAGCGACCTGAGGGGGCACCCCCTAAGTCATCCGTGAGATGATTCATCTTTAATCGGGCCGGGAGATCCAATCCCGGCCCTTTTTTGCCAAAACCCATCGCATCTGCGAAAAAACGTTTGCATTCACGGTGCGATTCCCGTAGTTCCTCCGCCCCGCCAACCCAACTAACGACCATGGATATCATCAACAAGATCGAGAAAGAGCAAATGAAGTCAGACGTTGCCGACTTCAAAGTCGGTGATACCGTCAAAGTCCACAACCGCGTGGTTGAGGGTGGCAAGGAGCGGATCCAGATTTTCCAGGGCATCGTGCTCGCCAGAGGAGGCAGCGGCATCAACCAGGCCTTCACTGTCCGCAAAATCTCCTACGGAACAGGTGTTGAACGTGTCTACTCCGTTCACAGCCCCCGCATCGCCAAGGTCGAGGTCGTTTCCCGTGGAAAAGTCCGTCGTGCCAAGCTTCACTACCTCCGCGACCGGGTTGGCAAGCGCGCCATTCAGGTCAAATCAGCGGATTGATCTCTTCGGGATCCTCCGAACTTTAAATTTCCCGGGCCGCTGAGAGAATTTTCTCTCGGCGGCTCTTTTTTGCACTTCACCTGCCCCCTTCCCTCTCCCACTCTTATTTGTCGTGCGCATCCACTGGGCCATTGTCGTTTTTGCCGTGATCGGGACCATCCTGCTCACCTGGCACCTTCGTACCAATGACTTCAACTTTATGAAACCCACGGGAATCATCCTCCCTCCCGAGGATGATGGCTCCGATCTTGCCGTCGGAGCCGCCGTTCTCCAGCCCAAGATCGAAACCAACCCAAGAGTCGCCGAAGTTCTGGGAAATCCGGAGAAAACCGAAGAACCTGAAATCCCGGAAATCTCTGATCTCGACCTCGGCGACCTCGAATCCAGTCCCGGACTCGACAGCTACCGCAAGTTTGCAGAAAACAATCCCCCCGACCGCCTTTTCGAGCTCTCCTCCACTCTTCGGGCCCGGGGCGAATTCCAACGCGCCCTTCTCGCCTTCGAACGTGTCATCGACACTTCCAAAGCCGACTCCAAGGCCCTTGCGGAAGCCTCAAAGGGCATCTCCGCCCTCTCCCCGACCCTCCCCCGGTGGAACATCGACCCCACCAGGGAAGTTCCACTGACCCTCCATCTCGGAACCGCCCGTCTTGCCGACGAATCCCTCAAAGCGGCCACGCTTGAAGTCGCCACCACCATCCGCAAGTCCTCGGGCGACCAACTCGACATCATACCCAAAATCACCAGTAGCGGAGGCGATGAGGCCACCGCCGACAGCCCCGTCGCCCTGTGGCTTTCAACCGGAGGAAAGAACCCCGCCTCATCCTCTGTCCTGACCTTTCGCTCAACCGATGATCAAGCGGCTGCCATCAACGAAATCTCCCTTGCTGTCTTTCAAGCCGTCCGCGGACACCTTGGCAAGCTCGGATACCCGCTCCCTCCTCCCCTTCAGGCCACTGGCCGGGATCTCCTCTCCATCCACATCACCCGCCTCATGTGGCGGGACTTCGCCCGATCGCTCCACAAAGAACGTGAGGCCGCCGGGGCAGAAGAAGAAACTGAGGAAAATTAGTTCCTAAGATATTCTCCTGGGAGTCGTTCCACCAATTGCCGAACCATGCTCAAAAAAACCTTTCTCCTCTCACTCCTCTTCTCACTTTCCGGGTTTGGCGGAGAGGAAACCCCGGAACCTCCCGCAAAGCCCCAAATCAAGCAGATCAACGATAACGAGTATCAGATCGGCAAAATTCACATCGATAAGGCCAAACGTCAGCTCAGCTTTGGTGCGGGCGTAAACATGACCAAGGGCCTCATTGAATACTGTCTCGCCACCACAAAAAGCGACAAGGTTCACGAAACTCTCTTCCTCACCGATGTCACCCCGCTCAACATCAACATCGCAATGAAGCTTCTTGGCATCAAGGAATCGAAGGAGCTCTTCGAGATCATCGACGAAGACACTTGGAAACCCACGGGTAAATTCCCCGAAGTCACGCCCGCGGTCCACGCCGCCTCTCTCGTCGAAATCATCATCGAATGGGGGGAGGGCGACCAAAAGAAAAGCCTCCCGGTCAACGAACTCATTCACCACATCAACTGGCCAAAGGAAGCGGAAACGCCAAAACCCAACCAAGAGGTCAAAGCGAACGAAGCCACTCTCAGTGTGATGGAAAAGGGTCCCTGGCTCACCACCGGATCCTACATCCACGAAGGCCGCTTTAAAGCCGATGTCGGCGGGATCATCTTCGGAATCTACAGCAACGAACAAGCGATCGTAAACTTTCCTGGCAAAGACCGCCAATTGGGTGACGTTTGGATACCCAACGAAAAAGTCGTTCCAGCCGAGGGAACTGTCGTCAAAATCATCGTCAAACCTCACACTCCAAAAAAATGAAGAAGCTCATCGCCTCCGCTCTCATCGCGATCACCGCCATCTCCGCGACCGCTCAAAAGAATGCCCCCAATCCTCATCTCTCCCTGAAGCTCGAAGCGCAGGAGACCATTCACAAGGGAAACAAATTCCTCCTGGGCCAGCAACACGCCGACGGATCCTGGGGCGACCCAAAACTCCCCGCCTTTACCGCCTACGCCCTTCGTTGCCTCCTCCTTGATCCGGCCTACGATGTCAAGGCACCCGCTCCCGCTCCGGTTAAAAAGGGTCTCGATTGGCTCGTCGCCCAACAAAAGGCCGACGGCGGAATTTACGGCAAGGGCATGGCAACCTACTGCACTGCCTCCGCCGTCATGGCCCTCTACGTCGCCGACCCGCAGAAATACAAAGAGACCATCATCAAGGCCCGCGGTTTTCTCATCAACCAGCAGACCGACTGGGGCGTGAAAGGAGCGGATGACACCGAATTTGATGGCGGCATTGGCTACGGAGGCACTTACGCCCACTCCGACCTCTCCAACACCCACCTCGCGCTCGAAGCCCTCTACCACACCCGCGCCATCGCCACCGATACCGGTGACAAGAAGGTCCAGGAACTCGATTGGGGCGCCGCCCTTGCCTTCGTCTCCCGTTGCCAAAACCTCCAGGAAACCAACAAAGGCGAAAAAGTCGGAAATGACGGCAGCTTCGTCTACTTTCCCGGCAATTCGAAGGCCGGGGAAGCTGTCGACAGCAAGACCGGAAGGGTCGCACTCCGCGGCTATGGCTCCATGTCCTACGCAGGACTTCTCTCGCTCGTTTATGCCGACCTCGACGGTGCCGACCCGCGCGTCAAAGCCGTCACCAAGTGGATCAACAATAACTACACCCTCAAGGAAAACCCCGGCCTCGGGGGACAAGGATTGTATTACTACTACCACGCCATGGCCAAGAGCCTCATCGCCGCCAACATCCCCGAGTTGAAGGGTAAAGATGGCCTCAAAATCGACTGGCGCACCGATCTCGCCGCCAAAATCATCAACTCCCACCGCGAAGACGGCTCCTGGCTCAACACCGATGCCAGCCGCTGGATGGAAAACGACCCCATCCTGGTCACGAGCTACGCCATCATGACCCTCCAGCAAATCCACTCTTCGCTGCAATAGCCCATCATTCGGTCACCATGGCTGGAAGCCAAAGTATCATCAGCCCCACGTGAATCGTGGGGCTTTTTTTGGCCCCAATCCCCTGAAGGGCCTCTTCAAGTCATCCTGCAGAAAAGCTGATCCTTAAAACAATCGACCCTGCTCCCCATCCTCAACCTCCGGAGCAGGCAGCGGAGGTCTCTCACTCTTCCCGCCTTCCTCCCTCACACCAAGAGTCGCGATTTCATAAACCACCCGCTTCCTCCCCTTCCCCGTTGCCACCTCGTTGCGCACCACCTTTGTCCCCAAAAGCTGCTCCAGCAGCTGCACCTCCATCCGAACGGCGCTGGGATACTCGGCATAAATCTTCGCCATCGGGCTATGAAATTCCTCGATCCGAAACCCTGTCGAAGCATCGTAGTGGCATTTGCTAAACCACCCTGACTTGTCCCTGAGATCAGCCAACCGTGTCGCTTTCTCCACCATCGACTTCCCCGCCCGCACCTTCGGCTGCCATTGATCCCGCAAAAGCTGAAAATGATGGAAAAGCAGCTTCTCGGGGGCTGCCTCACCATAGATTTTCCTCACCCCTTTAAGCACCGCCAGCGTCAATCCCACCCCCGCCTCCGGAAAAAGCGGATCACATTTCGCGGTCAATCGATAAAGCTTTTCCGGGCGCCCGACTTCCTTCTTCTCCCTCGGCACCCTCCATTCGTCCAAACACCCCATTTGAGTTAACTTCAAACAGTGCTGCTTCACGCCCATGTAGCTCATGCCCAGCTCCCGCGCCAAATCCGACACCGGCATCCCGTCCGACACCTTGATTGCTTCCAAAATGGCCGCCCAGGAGGCCCGCATCGTTTCTCTGTGAACACCCGAAAACATAAATTTCGAAAGCCAAACCTATCCGGCCCGCATCTTCACGGGAATCTTAATTTTAAGATCCTCTCCCCTGCCGCCGTATCATACCCTCACAAAACGACATGAAACACCTTTCCGCTCTTACCGCCGGCCTCACCCTGGCCCTTTCCGCCGCCGACCGGCCCAACATCCTCTTCATCTTCTCCGATGACCACGCTCCCAATGCCATCTCGTGCTACCCCGGCGGACTCTTCGACGAAATCGCCCCCACTCCCGGTATTGACCGCATCGCAAAGGAAGGCATGCGCTTTGACCGCTCCTACTGCACCAACGCCATCTGCGGTCCCTCGCGCGCCTCCATCCTCACCGGTCAACATTCCCATCTCAACGGCTTCATCGACAACAACTCATCCTACTTCGACGGCCTCCAGACCACCTTTCCCAACCTCCTCCGCGAGGCCGGTTACACCACCGCGATGATCGGAAAGTGGCACCTTCATTCAAATCCCGTCGGATTCGACTACTGGGAAGTCCTTCCCGGACAGGGCGCCTACTACAATCCCGACTTCATTCAGATGGACAACACGCGCAAGCGCTTCGAAGGCCATTGCAATGACCTCGTCACCAAAAAGGGACTCACCTGGCTCAAGCAGGCTGCCGACTCCAAAAAGCCCTTTATGGCCATGGTGCAATACAAGGCTCCTCACCGCAACTGGGCGCCCGCCTTCCGCCATCTCAACGTCTTCGACGACGTCGAGATGCCCGAGCCAGAAACGCTCTTCGATGATTACGCAAACCGCTCTTCCGTCCTCAAGGAACACGCCATGGGCATCCAGGGTCACATGTCATGGGGCAACGATATGAAATTCCAGGGCCCCAACCTTTTTCCCAGCCATTTCACCGGTGGCCAGGGAAACGGCCAGTTCCGACGCCTCACCGACGAAGATAAAAAGACCTATATTGAAGCCTACGATGACGAGAATCAAAAATTCATCGCCGACATGCGCGCCGGCAAGCTCGATCAAAAGGCCATCACCAAGTGGAAATACCAACGTTATATCAAGGATTACCTCGCGGTGATTCGCTCCATGGATGAAGGCATTTCCAAAATCCTCAAGCACCTCGATGACTCCGGCCTCGCCGAAAACACCATCGTCATCTACTCCTCCGACCAAGGCTTCTACCTCGGCGAACATGGCTGGTACGACAAACGATGGATGTTCGAGGAATCCCTCATGATGCCCTTCGTCGTCCGCTGGCCCGGAAAAATCAAGCCCGGCTCGGTTTCCAAGGCTCTGATTCAGAATATCGACTACGGCCCCACTTTCCTCGACGTCGCCGGCGCCAAAATCCCCGCCTCCATGCAGGGAAAATCCCTCGTCCCTCTCTTCAAGGCTTCCGGCGAAAAACCCGACGACTGGCGCGACTCCATCTACTATCGCTACTCCGGCGAAGCCACCCACCACGTCGCCGCCCACGATGGCGTTCGCACTTCCGACCATAAAATCTTCTGGGTCCCCAAAACCAAGGAATACCAGCTCTTCGACATGGTGAAAGACCCGCAGGAGATGAGGTCCGTCCACAAAGACCCTGCCTACGCCAAAGTCTTTACCGAAATGAAACAGGAGCTCGAGGCCTCCCGCAAAAAATACCGCGCTCACTCTGCCATTATCGGACAGCCCAAGGAGCAGGATTGGTGGAAAAAGCGTCACGCCGCTATGAACCAAAAGGCCAAAAAGCCTCACGACCTCCTCTTCATTGGCGACTCCATCACCCAGGGCTGGGAAGGCTCGGGCAAGGCCACTTGGGAAAAATTCTACGGCACCCGAAAAGCCCTCAATCTCGGTATCTCCGGCGACCGGACCGAGCACGTCATCTGGCGTCTCAATCACGGAAATCTTAAGAACCAAAAGAAGGCCAAAGCCGCCGTCGTCATGATCGGCACCAACAACACCGGCCACAACAGCCAGGACCCAAGCGAAGTCAAAGATGGAGTCGACCGCATCGTCTCAACCATCCGCGCCCGCTGCCCCGAGGCAAAAATCCTCCTCCTTGGAGTCTTCCCTCGAGGCGTCAACCCAGATGATCCAAAGCGCAAAAACAACGTTGAGATCAACAAGCTCATCTCGAAACTCCACAACGGCGAGCGCATCCACTACCTCGATATCTCCGACAAGTTCCTCACTGAAAAAGGAGTCCTCACCAAGGAAATCATGCCCGACGCCCTTCATCCCAAACAAAAGGGCTACGAGATCTGGGCCGAAGCCATCGAAGGAAAGCTCAAGGAATTCGGACTCTAAACCAAAGGAGCCTCCCGCACTTTGACATCTCAAAATATCGATCTAAACTCCCCCTGTTTTGAGCGATATCTCTTTTACTTCCTCTGCACCCGGATACTGGGCCGATGCCAACATCTCTCCTGAAGACTGGAATTCGGCCAAGTGGCAGCTGAAGAACCGCGTCTCCTCCCTCGCTGACATCGAGAAGCACCTGACCCTCTGCGAGGAAGAACGGGCCGGCATCCTCCTGACCGGGACGAAACTCGCCACCGCAATCACCCCTCATTTTTTCAATCTCATCCACCCTACCGATCCTGACTGCCCCATCCGCCGTCAGGTTATCCCACGCATCGAGGAAACCCACACCGATCCCTCGGAGATGGCGGATCCTTGTGGTGAAGACTCCCACATGCCTGTCCCCGGACTCGTTCACCGATACCCCGATCGCGTCCTTTTCCTCGTCACCGACCGCTGCGCTTCCTACTGCCGCTATTGCACCCGGTCCCGTGTCGTCTCCGGAGTTTCTGACCAAAAACTGGAAACCCAATGGGACAAGGCCATTGAGTATCTCGAAAATACTCCGCAAGTGCGCGATGTCCTCCTCTCCGGTGGTGACCCTCTCCTTTTCTCTGATGGCAAGCTCGAGAAACTCCTCACCAAACTCCACGCGATCCCCCACATCCAGTTCATCCGCATTGGCTCGCGCATCCCCATCTTCCTCCCCCAACGCATCACGCCCGAACTCTGCGCGATGCTCAAAAAATTCCACCCCCTCTTTATTTCCATCCACACGAACCACCCCCGCGAACTCACCACCGAAGTTCACGATGCCCTTGGCAGGCTCGCCGATGCCGGAGTCGTGATGGGGAACCAATCCGTCCTCCTCGACAAGGTCAACGACTCCGTCGAGATTCAAAAGGAGCTCGTTCACAAACTCCTCATGTGCCGCGTCCGCCCCTACTATCTCTATCAGGGCGATCTCATTCAAGGGACCGCCCACCTCAGAACCGGAATTGCCAAGGGGATCGAAGTCATCGAAGGCCTTCGCGGCCACACTTCCGGCTACGCCATCCCCCAATATGTTGTCGATGCCCCGGGCGGAGGAGGAAAAATCCCCGTCAATCCACAGTATGTCGTGGAGTCCAACGAAGAACGCACGGTCCTTCGAAACTATGAAGGCAAGGAATTCACTTACCCCGAGCCCCAACTCACGAGGGTCCTCGAGTGAACGTTCTCTTCGTAATCTCCCGATCGGATATGACACCGGGGATCAAGGACCGCACTTCCGTGGTTGGCTGGATTCTTCTCTTCATTCTCATCGCCCTGCTTGCGATCTTCCTCGTCATGGGATTGAAGCCAGATAACCGGCTTGACACCTTCAGGGACATAACCACTCAAACCCTGAAACATTTCTGAGGAGAGTGAATACAAACAACGCGGCAAGA
>CALFSW010000169.1 GCA_937916505.1 uncultured Verrucomicrobiales bacterium
CCTGGAATTCTCAAGGACGTGGCGAAGCTTCTGAACTCATTCTGCTGAAACGTCGCTCCATTGGGATGACCCGGGGGCTGAGGAAAATGGCGGCGAGAGCCAGTCCGATAGCGGGGCCCCACCAAATTTCGGAGGATTCGAGAGTCCGCCGGTGGTGACGAGGATCCAGCCGATACGGATTCCGAAAATCCAGGATGAGCCCCCTGCCCCCCTCCGGTCCGGCCCAACCACGCCGTCTGCCCCCTCCCGCCAAAAGCAATTTCCTACAGTCATGGTTCATGTATGTTTAAAGGGCGCTTGAGGACGTCCTTGAAGGGAGGGAAGAACAGGGAGTGAATTTCGTAGGCCTTCGCATCGCCAAAGTCATTAGCCCGGCTGATGACTGATTGACTTGAATCCGACTGGAGTAAAGCCAAGCGCTTGAACCGTCGAGGCTGTCGATTACCAAAGATGAGTGAGATGTGAAAATTAGCAGTCTGGGAGTGCGTGTTGCCTTTAAGGGAGAAAAATATTTGCTATCAACGGAGAGAGTCACTAGAAGAGCGGTGTTAGATTCCAATTTTAGTAATCGCTAGCTGAGCGAATCTTACCCAACAATAACGATAGCATCATGAAACGTCTCCTTATCTCCACTTCGCTACTCGCGGCCTCAGCCTGCGTCGCCAATGCCGCAGTGTTTTACGGCATCAGCGCCTTCGCCCACAACATGGTCGGAGACAATCCGGGCGGTGACCCCGAAATGATCGGCGGTCCTGGCGTCGGGTTCGATGCCGCGGAACCCCACAGCAAGTTGGGAGGCGGCGATAATTGGTATACCAATGCCCCGGGCGGTTTTCCTTCCGACTACATTTCGGTTCACGACGGACCGGAGTATATCTGGTTTGATTTCGGTGGCGATGTCTCGTTGAGCGAGATCAGCTATTGGGGATACGCGAACACCAACTCCAACGGGATGCGGGAGTTCAACCTCACCTTTGCTGCGGACAGCGAGGGCGGCGGCGCAGCTCTCGGTGACGAGGACTACCAGACATCCGTCGCACTCAATCCTTCCTTCACCGCGCTGCAGGAAGACACTCTCCGACAGAGCTTTGCATTTTCAGAGGCCGTCACCGCACGCTACGTGCGGGTCGAGGCTGTCTCAACCTACTTTGAACAGCCGGGAGCTGGCGCTGGTGGCGACCGCCTCGGAATCGGCGAAATCGCCTTTGAGAACAGCCAGATCCCCGAGCCTGGATCTCTGACACTCATCGGACTGGCTGGCGCGGGTCTCTTGCTCCGCCGCAAACGCCGTTAGAGGAGCGCCCGGAAGAGAATTTTAATTTCCGGCGCCCGCACTCGGCTAAAACCAGTGCGGGCAGCTTTTTTAAACCAGCCCCTTGTCGACCCATGAATCTCCGCATCCCTTCCAAAGCGATCGTCCTTGCTTTATTTCCCCTGTGCCCGGCCGAGTCGGCCGAGTTCCTTCCCATCAGCACCTTCGCCCACAACATGGTCGGAGACAATCCCGGCGGTGACCCCGAAATGATCGGCGGTCCTGGCGTCGGGTTCGATGCTGAGGAA
Source organism: uncultured Verrucomicrobiales bacterium (assembly GCA_937916505.1). Lineage (GTDB taxonomy): Bacteria > Verrucomicrobiota > Verrucomicrobiia > Verrucomicrobiales > Akkermansiaceae > SW10. The sequence continues at coordinate 1,561 of CALFSW010000169.1, forward strand.
CCCCACAGCAAGTTGGGAGGCGGCGATAATTGGTATACCAATGCCCCGGGCGGTTTCCCTTCCGACTACATTTCGGTTCACGACGGACCGGAATATATCTGGTTTGATCTCGGTGCCAATGTCACCTTGAACGAGATCAGTTATTGGGGTTACGCCATGACCAACTCCAACGGGATGCGGGAATTCAAACTCAGCTTCGCTACGGACGCCGAAGGCGGCGAAGCGGTTCTGGGCGACGAGAGCTATGGCACGGCGATCACTGCCAACCCCTCCTTCACTGCGGTACAGGAAGACACCCTCCGGCAGAGTTTTGCATTTCCAGAGGTCGTCACCGCGCGCTACGTGCGTATCGAAGCTGTCTCAACCTTCTACAATCAACCTGGAGCGGGCCCTGGCGGCGACCGCCTTGGGATCGGCGAAATCGCCTTCCTTGTGGCGGATGCCACGGCAGGTAACGATTTTGCGGTAACAGAAATTGACATCGTCGATGCGAACGTTGTCCTAACGTTCGCATCCAAACCCGGTTGCAAATACAGCCTTTGGAGGACGACCGACCTGATGACTCCGCCGGGCGATTGGGAAGAACTCAACGACAGCTTTCCATCAGAGGGCAATTTTACGACATTCACCGACAACAATCTCCCTGAGGGAGCCCTGCGGATGTTCTACCAAGTGCGCCCCGTATTGTAGGATTAGGGGTTTTCTCATCACCATGGCGGGACTTCACGCCCCAAACAATGCAGGTGAAGGCCATGAAGATGACTTCACCGGAATGATGCCTGGTGTCGCCATCTTTTCGGGTCTCAGCGATTGGATCGTAGTCCCTCCAGAGCCTGAAAATAGCTGGCAAAGCGGCAAACAACTCTGCAAGCTGCACGCAGACTGTGAACGCACGCGCCCATCAATGCTTCTTCCTCTTCCCGCGGATGTTCGGTCTGGCGATCGCGCTGGCGTCGGCGCCGGGCGTGGCCACTGGTGCCGAGGAGACTGGTGTCGATTTTTTTGAACGCAAAATCCGGCCGATCCTGGTCGAACACTGCTACGAATGCCACTCGGCAAAAGCGCAGGATCTAGGCGGAAAGCTGTTGCTCGATACCCGTGAAGGGATCCTGCGTGGTGGCGAATCAGGGCCGGCGCTGGTGGCTGGGAAACCAGATGAGAGTCTCATCATCCAAGCCATCCGCGGGAACGATGAGGACTTGGTCATGCCGCCAGAGGATAATGACCTGCTGGCGGAGGCGGTGGTGCACGACTTTGAGGAGTGGGTGAAGATGGGCGCGCCCGATCCGCGGGTTGACGCCGGGGCCTCACCGACCCAGCGCGCCGGAAATCATACACACTGGTCTTTCAAAGCGATCATGGATCCAGTAGCGCCCGAGCCCGGTGATGCCGGGTGGGCACGGGATGCGATCGATCGATTTGTGCTGGCGCGGCTTGAGACCGAAGGCCACCGGCCAGTCGCCGATGCGCCGGCCGAGGTTTTGGCACGTCGGCTCTACTTCGACCTGACCGGGCTGGCGCCGGCGCTCGAAGACCTCCGTTCTTTCGTAGATGCCTATGAGCGCGATGGACAGAAGGCGGTTGAGCGACTCGTCGACGGCCTGCTCGCATCACCACAGTTCGGCGAGCGTTGGGGGCGCCACTGGTTGGATGTGGCGCGCTACGGCGAATCGAACGGCAACGATGGCCTCGGACGTAACCCGACCTTCCCGCACGCCTGGCGCTATCGCGACTACGTGATCCAGGCCTTCAACGAAGACGTGCCCTATGATCGCTTTCTCAAAGAACAGATCGCCGGCGACCTGCTGCCGGTGACGAGCGTGGCGCAACGCAATCGGAACCTGGTGGCGACCGGGTTTCTCGCCATCGGATTCAAGCCTGCGGCGGCGATGAACAGCAACTTTGCGATGGACGTGGTCGACGACCAGATCGATGTCGTGAGCACGGCGGTGATGGGGTTGAGTGTGTCGTGCGCGCGCTGCCACGATCATAAACACGACCCGATCCCGACGCGGGACTACTACGCGCTCGCCGGGATTTTCAGCAGCACGGAGACCTTGTGGGGCAAGGCGGGAAATGAGCCCCTGACCGCGCCTCCGACCCCGTTGCACGAGCTGCGCGATACCTTGAAGGCTCCAGATCCAAAAGCGAAGCCGGCAGCCGATCCCGCGCCGAAATTCGCCGCGGGCTACGGTGCCGCGATCGACGAATTAAAACCCGCGTTGCACGCGCGGCTCGACACCCAACCCGCGGGGATTGAATTTCAGGGAGGGGCGGTGTTTGCCAGCGAAAGCTTCGCGAAGTTCGAGGAAGGGCGCCTAAGCATCGACCAGCAGATCCCGGCGGAGAGCTACTCGGTGTCCTTCTGGTTCCGCAACGATGTGGACAATACGGCCCGCCCGATCACCGGCTACCTTTTGTCGCACGCGGCGGATGGGGACGATGGCCAGAATGGAGACAACCTCGGTATCGGTGGAACCCACGAAGCGGCCAATACCGGCAAGCTGTTCATCTGGACGGGCAAGGACTCTGATCAGAACCTGCGCGGGAAAAAAGTGATCGCGCCCGGCAGTTGGAACCACATCGTGCTGGTGCGTTCAGGCAAGCAGGTGCGCGTCTACTTGAACGGCGATCAGAAGCCGGAGATGGAGGGTGAGACCGCGGTCGCGGCGCGGGAGGATCGCAAATTATTCCTCGCGGCGCGCAACGATCGTTTTGCGCCACTACAGGGTTACATGGCGGAGCTCGCGGTGTTTCATCGGGCACTCACCGCCGGGGAAGCGCAGCGATTGCACGCAGCCTCCGGCCAGCCGGCCGGCACGCGCGAGGCGCCGAAACCAGCCTTCGCGATGGGCGTGCGGGACAGGCCGGCGATCGCTGATGCGAAGATCAACATCGATGGCAATTCGGGAAAACTCGGGCCGCTGGTGCCGCGTGGGTTTGTCAGTGCGTGCGAGGCCAGGCTGAGCCCGCCGACGATCGGCACGGGTTCCAGCGGGCGTCTGCAACTCGCAGATTGGTTGACGCGCGGCGACCACCCGCAGACCGCGCGGGTGATGGCCAACCGCGTTTGGCTGCACCTGTTCGGTCGCGCGATTGTCACCACGCCGGACGACTTCGGTATCTATGGAGCGCGCCCTTCGCACCCGGAATTGCTCGATCATCTGGCGACGCGTTTCATGGCGGAGGGTTGGTCCATAAAAGGATTGATCCGCACCATCGTTCTCAGTCGCACCTACCAGCTGGATAGCCGTTGCGATGACGAAGGACTGATAGAGGAGGATCCCGACAACATCCTCCTCGGCCGCCACAGCCGTCGGCGACTCGATGCGGAGTCCTTGCGTGACCGCTTGTTGCAGGCCAGCGGCAGGCTCAAGCTCCAGCCCGCAGAGGGTTCGGCGGTCGAGGATGTCGACCAACTGATCAACTGGCCGCCCGGTGAGGCAAAGTACCTGCACGAACCCAGCGATCATCGCAGTGTCTACCTTTGTATGCTGCGCAGCTCGCCGCCGCCCGGGTTGGCGGCCTTCGATTTTCCGGACGGGATCGATAGCGCGGGGCAACGAGAGGTGACCTCGCCGCCGACACAGGCCCTTTTTCTACTCAATCATCCGCTCGTGGTGGAACAAGCCCGTAGCTTGGCGGAACACTGCCTCGGTCTCGAAGGAGATGAAGCGCGGGTGGTGGCGGCCTATCGCCGGACGCTGCAGCGGGAACCGAGTCCGGTTGAGACCGGGCGGGCGCTCGAGCATGTCCGCCAACTAGAGCGCGAACTGGGTGGCGACGACGCGCGAGCGCGGGCGTGGGCGAGTTTTTCTCAAGCCTTATTGGCAAGCAACGAGTTTCGGTATATTGACTGAGGGACGATGATAAGATCTTTTTCCAGACGTGACCTGCTGCGATCCACTTCCTGTGGCTTCGGCTACCTCGCGTTGAACGGGCTCTGCGGTGCCGCTTCTGCGTCCGCCGTCTCCGCGATCAAGCCACGTGCCAAGCGCGTCATCTTCCTCTGCATGAGCGGCGGACCGGCGCATCTCGACACCTTCGATTACAAGCCACAGACCGGCAACAAAGAGCACGCCGGTTCAGCATTCAAATTTTCCCAACATGGCGAAAGTGGCTTGTGGATATCGGAGTTGTACCCGGAGGTCGCCAAGCATGCCGACAAGCTGTGCGTCCTCAACGGCATGCATGCCGACACCGGCAACCACGCGCAGTCGTTTCGCCAGATGCACACGGGTGAGAAGCTGCGCCGCCGGCCCAGCATCGGCTCGTGGGTCAGCTACGGGCTCGGGTCAGAGAACCAAAATCTCCCGGGCTTCATCAGCCTGAACTCGCATGAGGGGCTGGTGCATTCGGGCGCATTTTTGCCTTCGCAATTTTCCGGGACGCCGATCGGGATCAACGGCGAGGACATGTCGGCTGCGACGATCCCGAATGTCACTGGCGATCACCTCCCTAACAGTGCCAAACGCGCCCAGCTCGACCTGCTGCAAGCGATGAATCGCGAGCACCTGGGCGCACGACCGGACGATGCCAGGCTCGAGGGCATGATCGAATCGATGGAACTCGGTTTCCGCATGCAGACAATCGCGCCGGGCCTGCTCGACCTGAGCGATGAACCGGACGCGGTGCTCGAGCGCTACCGCGTTGGCAGGAAGATCAAAGTCGGCACCTGCCGGCCATCGGATTTCGGCCGACAATGCCTGCTGGCGCGGCGCTTTGCCGAGGCGGGAGTTCGCTTTATCGGCGTGAACCACAGCGGCTGGGACACGCACAAGAATCACCGCCGCGACCTGTCAGCCAACTGCGAATCGACCGATGCACCGATTGCCGCCCTGCTCGAAGATCTCGACCAGCGCGGGCTGCTCGACGACACCTTGCTCGTCTGGGGCGGCGAGTTCGGCCGTCCCGGCCTGAAGCCGTCCGACAAGAAAGATGAGACCGGCCACAACGCGAATGGCTTCACCTTCTGGCTCGCTGGTGGCGGTGTAAAGAGTGGTTTCGCCTACGGCAAGACCGACGACACCGGCGCGCGCGCGGTCGACGGCAAAGTCCATTTCCGTGACCTGCATGCCACAATTCTACATCTGTTAGGTCTGGAGCATGGCAAGCTGGCATTCCACCATCAGGGAAGAGAGCACCGGCTCACCGGCCCGGAGGGCGGCCGCGTGGTCACGGAGATCTTCGCCTAGCCGGGTATCCGGTGTTAGAGAGGTTCCAGCAATTGTCTTGAGCACGGAAACGACCTTGCACTTGGCATGGCGGCGCCCTGTTTCTCACCTTCCGCGCCCCTTCTTAGCGTTCAGGTGTAGCATACGTTTTTTCTTTTTCAGGTCTTCCGGCTCCTATCCTAAATCAATGGATTATTGGAATTTGGCAGTCTGGTTTTGAGTGGGTTCACACGATCCCGGACAAGAGACATGTGGACTTAGTACTATTGAAACTCTCACCTGAATCCCGGCAGCTTGCACCGGAGTCCAATGGCAAGAATTGGGCCGGGCAGCAGGGCGATACGATGAGATCCAAGCCGCTTGATCGCCCCAGCAAACCCCCTTCACGATTTGTGTTGGTTCTAGACATGGATTGGAGTATTGCCACATTCTTGACCAAGATCTTGGTGGAGACCTCTCGTTGAAATCCGACCACGCTTTTTGGTCGGCGCGCAACCCGGCTCCCACGAGTCCATTTGTTGAGGCTTACCATAATGTCTCCTGCGCCTTCTTCCACGATGTCTTCAACCGACTGGCGACAGTTTGTCCCGGGGCCCGTCCCAATCTCACAACATCTCCTCGCCATTGGAGGCCGGCAACTGCCTTACAATCGCACCGAGGCATTTTCTACCACAACAAAGACCATCCTCACGGGCTTAAAAACGCTCTTTGGAACGCAGTCGCAAGTTGCGATCCTCACCGGATCAGGAACAGCCGCAATGGAGGCCGCGGTTCTCAATTTCACCAACACCAACAACCGAACGCTTGTCATCAACGGAGGAACTTTTGGACAACGTTGGGTCAGTCTTTGCGAAGCCTTGGCGACCTGCCACGACGAACTCCCTGTTAAACCGGGAACGGACCTCGACCTCTCTCTTCTGGAAACTGCTTTGACTGACGGAAACTATTCCACACTACTCATCAACGCCCATGAGACTTCAACCGGTCATCTTTATGACATCGAAGCCATCGGCACCATCGCTCGTCGGCATGGCGTGCTCTTCATCGTCGATGCCATCAGCAGCGTCTGCGCGGATGCATTCGAGATGGATGACTGGGGAGTCGATGTCGCCATTCTTAGTTCGCACAAAGCCCTTGCCTTACCACCCGGTCTCTCATTTGTAGCCATGAGTGAAAAAGCTGTCGCGTTTCTGGAAAGTGATCGGCGTCAGCCAAAGAGCCTCTACTTCGATCTAAATAACTACCTTGAAAATCAGAAGCGCGGACAGCTTCCCTACACTCCCGCGATTGGCATCATGCTCCAGCTCCATGCCCGACTAGATGACATCCATGAGCAATCTACCAAGGCGCTCGTTTCACAGCACAAAGAACGAGCAGAGTGTTTCCGCGAATCTATTCAGGAGATGGCTTTCGACATCTTCCCGGCTCGATCTTCGAATGCCATCACCGCTCTTTCTTGCCGGGATCTCGATGCCCTCGAAGTCGCTGCTGAGTTGCGAGACCGCTACCACCTTATCGTCGCCTCCAATGGTGGCGACTTAAAATCCAAAGTCATTCGTGTCTCCCACATGGGAGACCAAGACCCTGCCGATGTTCGGCGCCTGACCTCCGCATTCGGCGAGATCAGTGCCCGTGCCAACCCAATCAATACCAAGAAATGAAAGCGATAATAATGGCGGCCGGAATAGGCTCACGACTCGTAAACATCAGCGGAAACCGACCCAAATGTTTGATCGAAATGGACGGCATCAGTTTAATCAGCCGCTCCGTGACCCTCCTCGCATCCCGTGGCATTACTGATATCAGCGTCATCACGGGATACAAATGTGCTCTGGTTCGCCAGGAACTTCAGAGCAGGGTCAGCTACCTCCACAACCCCTACTTCGAGGTCACGAATAGCATCGCCTCCCTGTGGTTGGCCAAGGATCTCCTGAACGACGATGTCATTCTTATGAATGCCGATCTCTACTATGAGGCTTCAGTTTTGGACACCGCCCTGGCTCAGAAAGGCAACGCCGTCATGCTCTCCGATTCCACGAAAATTGACGATGCTGACTTCCGCTTCGGAGTGCTCGAAAACCGCATTTTAAAAACAGGCAATCAACTCACCAACCTGGAAACCGATTGCGAATATGTTGGCATCGTAAGAATCGATAAGGGCTTCGTGAACAGGTTTCGGAAACGTCTGGAGATCATGATCAAATCCGGCGATTTCAAGAACTGGTGGGAGGGCGTACTCTACGCATTCATCAAGGATGGAATCGTAATCACCCACAAAGATGTGGACGGCGCCTTCTGGAGTGAGGTCGATGATCTCGAGGATTACAACCGCCTCTCTAATTGGGTCTCGCTCGACAAAACACCCCTCCCTCTCGCCGCGATATGAATTCAAAATTGCAAAACCTCTGGGCGACCAAAAATAAAAACGACGAATGGTGGTCTTCGTTTGTGACCTCACCTCTTGCCATCGTCGCGAACTACCTCATCGTCGATTGGAAGTGGCTCACGCCAAACCGACTGACGGCGCTTTCCTTCATCGTGGCCTGCGCCGCTGTCGCGCTCATCATCCAGGGCGGAAGAACGGAATTCATCATTGCCGCCGTCCTGATTCACGTGAGTCACGTGTTGGATTGTATGGATGGGCAGATGGCGCGCTACCGACAAGTCGCCTCGCGCTCCGGATCGTTCCTCGACAAGATGACTGATCAAATTCAAGTAATCCTATGGTTCGGCGCGATCGGATACGCCGCCTATCAGCAGAGTGGAAACATTCTGCCAGTCTTCCTTTCGTTCACCGGCGTCGCTTTCTACTCGCTCCGCGGCTACCTCAAATATGTCGTGATCTATACCGAGATGAGCGACGATCCCGATTACCTCAAGCGGACTTCCGCTGAAGTCGGCGAGATCGAAAACCAGCGTATCACAAAAGCCGGACCTGGCTTTGGCCTCAAAGCAAACTTTCGCTGGTTTGCGGGCGAGCAGCGGAAGCTCTTCTCCTTCGATGAAGGTGTTTTCATCTTCATGCTATCGGCGGCCCTACTCTTCAACGCCTTGACCGTCATGCTGTGGATCTTTGCAGTCAGTCAACTGTTCTACGGTATCGCCCGGAGCATTCAACGGGCCCGCATGCTTCATCTGAACCAAGTCGGTCAAATTCTCACGACGACTGAGAAATAAACAGTCGTCAAAAAATGACTCAGCCCCCTCCTTTTATCACATCTTGAATCGACTCGTCAGAAGAAACACAAATATTGGCGGGCGCTTGAACCTCCTTAACCCGCCGCCGGGATCACCTTTCCTGCGTGTGAAACCGGACCAAACGACACACCTTCATTCACGAGTAATCGGAGTCAGTATACCGTGTACGACGCAACAGATGCGGTGCTAGTGCCTGGACTTTTCCTATGGGGTTGTTGTTTGTCTCCCCAATGCCACCGACGCGCTTTGATCGGGTTTCCCCGGTAAGCCTATGAGCAAGGCAGCGGTATTCTCTGAAAATAGAGCATCTCGAATACCCACCACAGGAAGTAGGAAATCGCTCCCCCCGTGGCCTGTGCCGCTGACCTCCAATCGTTCAGATCCAGCAGGCTCCCGGCAGAGGGCAAAGCTTGAAGGATACAGGGGTTCCTCGCTATCGCGTGACGAACAGTCCTCGCAAAATGAGATCTCCAGGGGGAACCTCATCCGACCGCGAACCATCAGAGGCGGCGCGCATGCTTGGTGATGCAAGGTAAACGGGGCGGTGGCTCCTGTTGAGGGACATCCCCACCGCTAG
>CALFSW010000170.1 GCA_937916505.1 uncultured Verrucomicrobiales bacterium
GTGCGTGAACGTGTTGAGCAATCTCCTGATTTGACAACCTGGGGGGGATTCTCTAGTTTTCCCTTAATTGTGCCAAGATGAACAATCTTGCTAAGAAAAAATCTCACCAAAACGTTTCCCACAAAGATGAAGAGTCGATTCCTTTACACCCTGCTTCTTGGAAGCTTGGCTGCGCCGCTCTCCGCGCAGTCCTCCAAAGAGTTGAATAGCCCCGCAGCTCTTAAGAAAGCTGCCTACAACGTCGACAAGTATGTCGCCGAGATTTTCCGTAAAAAGAAGCTGCCGGTTCCCAAGGTTGTCGATGATCCGACGTTCCTTCGCCGTAGCTTTCTGGTGGCCGCCGGCCGGATTCCAACTTTGGAAGAAGCATCAAGCTTTTTGGAAATCGATGATGCCGCCAAGCGGGAAATGCTGACCGGTTATCTTCTTCAGAGCGATGGATACCGCAGTCACATGCAGAACTACGTTTTTGATCTCCTTCGTGCCAAGGATGACAACCGAAACGGAGGACAGGCCTATTCAGCCCCCTACATGAACTTTATCTCGGAGAGTGTTGGGAAAAACGCTCCCTGGAATCAATTTGCCCATAATCTCATTTCGGCGAAAGGAATCGCCTGGGAAGAGGGAAATGGAGCTGTTGGATATTACATCCGGGACAAGGGAATGCCCTTGGATAATCTCTCCATCACAATGCAAATTTTCACTGGTGAGCGTCTGGAATGCGCCCAGTGCCACGACAGCCCTACGAATAAATGGGAGCGTATGGACTTCTATGAACTGGCGGCATTTACCCACGGACAGGGTGAGATGAATGGCGGAGTCTGGAACAAAGCCATGCGCACCTACGACGACGAAGACTTCCGTCGTTCAGACATTGGACGACTCTTCTACTGGCTTCGTGACAACATCCACTACGGCACCCTCGGTGACCAGGGTGCGGGGAGGATCAAACTGCCCTCCGACTACCAGTATAAAGACGGAGACCCCGGTGAAATGATTGGTGGCCGCACTCAGTTCGGAAAACGTATTCGCTCTTCGGATCGTCGTGACAGCGGGAAATCCCGTGAGGAATTCGCCGAGTGGATGACGAAAGACAATCCCAATTTCGACTACATCGCGGTGAACCGAATGTGGGAGCGGGTGATGGGAAGTCCGTTGACCTATCCTGTTGATGAGTATGTGAAGCCTGAGAAGACCGCCTCGCCGGCGCTCGTGAACTACCTGACCAGGCTCATGGTGGATCTCAATTACGATTTAAAGGCCTTCCAAAATGTGCTCTTCCTGACCAGGACCTTCCAGTTTGCGGCGAACCCCAAGGCCTTTGAAGCAGGCGTTCCCCAAGCCTTTAACGGACGCCAGCTCGAGCGGATGTCTGCCGAGCAAATGTGGGATTCACTGGTGACCCTGGTTGCCGAACAGCCGGACAAACTCGCGAAGCGTAAGTTCAGCAATCACATTTACTACAACAACAAGCCTGTCCTCGTTGGTCAGAAAACCATGGCGCAACTCTCCAAAGAGGTTGTGGCGATCGAGGACCCCGAAAAATATCGTGAGTATGCCGAGAATCTCCTTCAGGAATTCAAATCCGGTGGCAGTGGTTCCGGAGACAAGGATATGATGATGATGGCTTCCAAGTCCCGTCCAGGGCCTGCCAAAGGAATCGCCCGGGCCTCCGAGCTTCCAGCTCCGGCTCCGGCAGGTCACTTCCTTCGCGAATTTGGCCAATCAGATCGCGAGCTCATCGGTGCTTCGACCATCGAAGCAAATGTCGCGCAAATCCTCGAGATCATGAATGGTCATGTGGAGAAAATGGTCGTAGCCAACAAAGGAGCCTCGGTTTACGACGCTCTTAAGAAGGGAACGACCGAGGCGGACAAAGCCCGTTACATCTATTACGCCATTTTAAGCCGACCTCCGAGTGATGCCGAGATGAACATGCTCATGCGTGATGTCATCGACGGTAGCACCGAGAGCTATCAGAATCTTGTTTCTGCTCTCGTTCAAACCCACGAATTTATGTTCGTTCAATAATCAATTCCAATTCGTTCAACTCCAACTTCTTTAAAACCATGGATAAAAATTCCTTTATGAAAACCGACGAACTCGGGCGCCGCCAGTTCATGATCAATGCCGCCCGTAGTTATCTCGGGGTGAGTCTGGCCCCCATGCTTGGGGCCGGCATCGCCGGGTCTGCGTTCGGGCAGAAGCATGTCGGGGGAGCGAAAGCCGAGCATGTCATTTTCCTGAACATGGGTGGTGGCATGAGTCATCTCGATACCTTTGACACCAAACCTCGTAATAAAGAGGTGCAGGGACCGGTTGAGTCCATTGACACATCGGGGGACTTCCAGATCTCCCAGTATCTTCCCGATACCGCGAAGCTTGGGAATCACCTTTGCGTGATTAACTCGATGACATCCAAGCAGGGGGCTCATAGCCAGGGCCAGTATCTCTTGCACCGCAGTTACTCGCCGCGAGGCACCATCGTTCATCCGGCAATGGGTGCCTGGGTGGTTCGTCAGAAGGGCCGTAAGAATACCACTCTTCCCGGATTTGTGACCGCCAACACCAGTCCCAACGTTTCCTCTCCGGGATTCTTTGGTGCCGAGTTCGGCGGTGTGCCACTTGGTCGCCCGGACGAAGGATTGAAGAATTCCATGAGGGCCGGTTCGGTGACGGAGGAGGATTTCAAGCGTCGCCTTGCGATTGCTGATGCTCTCAATAAAACCTTCCACGAAAAGTATCAAACTCCCGCTGTAAAAGCCTACGATAGTCTCTACGAAGAGGCTGTGAAGCTCATGCAAAGCAAGGATCTCGAAGCCTTCGATATCAACAAGGAGCCCGGGAACGTTCAAAATTCCTATGGAAAGAACCGTTTTGGCCAAGGTTGCCTTCTTGCCCGTCGCCTTGTGGAGTCCGGTGTCCGATTCGTCGAGGTTTCCCATGGCGGTTGGGACACTCACTACGATAACTTCACCAATGTTGAAAACCGGGCCAAGACTCTCGATCAGGGATTTGCAGCCCTCGTTTCTGACCTCGAGAAACGTGGTCTCCTTGAATCGACTCTTGTTGTGATTGCCACCGAATTTGGACGAACTCCCCGCATTGTTGAAGAGCACAATTCGGGTCGCGACCACCATCCCGCATGTTTCTCGGCTGTCATGGCTGGAGGAGGAATTGCCGGAGGTCAGAAGTATGGCGAAAGTGATAAGAATGGTGCCCGTGTTGCCTCGGATCCTGTCACCGTGCAGGATTTCAATGCGACCATCGGTTACGCTCTTGGAATCGATCACGCACAAGTTGTCAGCTCTCCGAGCGGTCGTCCGTTCCGTATGGGCGGAGCCGAAGCCGAGCTTGGTAAGCCCATCGATTCGATCTTTGGTTAGAATTGATCAAATTCATCTTCAGAGCGGTTCTTCTTCACGAAGAACCGCTTTTTTTTGGTGCGCCCGGCAGGGCGCACTGACTTGGGGGTTCAAGTCCCCTGTGGGCCCGGTAGAGGGAACCACTAG
>CALFSW010000171.1 GCA_937916505.1 uncultured Verrucomicrobiales bacterium
GAATAAGTATGCCGAGCATAGCGGAAAACGGAATCCTTAGAACGCCCGCAGTTGAGGGACTTAACGCGTTTCAATTCCCTTCGAACTCGGAGCAGGTTTTGGAAGGATTTGTGTCCCGCATGCTGAGACTTCAAACTCAGGGAACCCTTCCCGGATCACGCTCCGGAGGGTGGGAATTCTGGAGTGAGGATGCGAACCAAGGTCCGCCAGAAAGATCTCCCCCGACAAACACCCGAAAAGTTAATCTCGGTCTTTGAAGGATTCCTGGCACGGGGCATCGTCAATGATCTCTGCTTGCGCAATCATCGAACGAGATTCAGGAAAGACTCGGTAACAAATAAGAACTTTTACAGTAAGCCTTGCCTATTTTTTTTCGAGCTCTCCGCGCTCGGATTGGCGGCACTCGGTCTGCTGGGGTTGTTTCGCCGTCGCCGCTAGGACGCGCGCCCTGCGGCAAACCTTTGCGCCCACTCAAGGCCGCATCCGGCACACCGCTCAATCGAGCTAATGAGGAACGACTCCGTGAAGGAGGATGGACGGGTGGGCCGTAAGATTTAGTCACGATGAGAATCCCCATTATTTTAGGCCTGTTCGGTTTTTTGAGTGTCAGCTCACTCAGTGGACAGACCGATCAACCCAATATTATTTTTATCCTAACCGACGATCTCGGTTACGGGGACGTGGGGATTCTTTTTCAGAATCAGCGCGAAGGGGTTCAACTTAAAACCCCCGAATTGGATCAGATGGCAAGGGCGGGCACCATCTTGAACCGGCATTACTGCCCGGCTCCGATCTGTGCTCCTTCCCGGGCTTCGTTGATCACGGGCATGCATCAGGGGCATGCGAATGTTCGCAATATGCAATTCGACAAGGCCATTGAAGATAACTGGAATATCGCCAACACCTTGCAGACGGCAGGTTATCACACCCTGCATGTGGGTAAATACGGATTACAAGGGGGAGGCAATTCTCCCGAAAAATGGGCGGCTTATCCCACGAAACGAGGATTTGATTATTTTTACGGGTATGTGAGGCACCGGGATGGACATCAGCACTATCCCGCTAATTTCTGGGAACTTGGAGACAATAAATCTCACCAGGAAAAAAAGGAAGTGTGGGAGAATAATACCGAGGTGTCTGCCGGGCTGGACAAATGTTACAGCACCGATTTGTGGACCGCCAAAGCGAAACAGCTGATCAGGGATGAAACGAAGAACAATCCCAAGCGCCCCTTCTTCATGTTCCTCTCCTACGACACCCCTCATGCGGCGCTCCAAGTGCCTACGGTTCCCTATCCACGCGGGAAAGGGCTGAAAGGCGGACTGCAATGGTTGGGTCGGGCCGGCAGAATGATCAATACCGCAGAAGGAACCATCGATCAGTATCGCGATCCCCATTATACGGGTAAGGGACTGTCGGATGTCGCAGAAAGATTTGCGACTTCGATCACGCGCATTGATCATTGTGTGGGAGACATTCTGCAAACCCTGAGGGACCTGGACATCGATAAAAATACCGTGGTCATCTTCTCTTCGGACAATGGTCCTCACCGCGAAGCCTATATCGCGGGGAAGAGATGGAGTCCGGCGACCTTTCAATCCGCGGGCCGGTTTCAAGGTTCGAAGGGAGCATCCTGGGAAGGGGGGCTGCGTGTCCCGACATTTGCCTGGGGACCTTCAAGGATCAAGTCGGGTCAGAAGTCGAATGAACCCTCTCAATTTCATGATTGGATGGCGACCTTTTGTGATTACGCTGGCCTCGAGGCACCCGCAAGGATTGATGGCGTGTCGTTGCTCCCAAGCCTGAATAAGGCCGGCAAGCAGCGGAAGGGGGTTGTGTATGCTGAGTTCAATAATCAACAGGGACTCTACCTGGATGGCTACAAGGGGCTGCGCATGAAAACCAGCGATCATTCGGTGGACTTTGCGATTTTCAATACTCTGGAAGACGAACCCGAAGCAAAAGACCTCAATGGAACGACTGCTTATTTTTCCAAATTACAAAAGAAGATGAAGGATGAAGTCTTAAGGATCCGAATGCCAAACAAGCATGCTAAGAAATCCTACGATGGCGAATTTGTACCCGGGTTGGATATTGACGCGGGTGAATTAAGAAGCGGTCTCTCGGTCAAATCCTACCTTGGAGAATGGAACTGGGTCCCCGAATTTACGCAGATGACCGCGAAGGCAGAATCGCTTGGCAAAGCCATCGATCTTAATGAATTGCCTGCCGAAAAGAATGCCGGACTATTGTTCTCGGGATACCTTCATATTCAGGAAGCAGGAGATTGGACCTTTCATTGTCAGTCCACCGGTGGGGTGATCTTTAAGATCCACAACAAATTGGTCATCGACGGAGATTATAAAAACGACGGAGCTGAAATCAGCACGACTGTCAAATTGGATCAAGGGATTCATCCCTACCGCTTGTATTATAAAACGACTACCGGTAAACCCGCTCTTAAGCTCGAATGGGAAGGTCCGAATGTTGTCCGGGGTCCCTTACCCGCTGATGCGTTGCGGGTTGATGTGCCCTGAAAGATAGGGGGGCATGAGATTCGAAAAACCTACTTGGCTTGGATCATCTTGGATTCGTTGTCGAAAATATCGCGGCAACGGATTTCGAAGCTCAGGGTGGAAGCGGTCATCCCCTTTGGGAGTTCCAGAGTGACGCTGCGAGTGTGGGGAGAGGTGATGCGCTTTTCGAGGACGGCAGCGCCGGCTGTGTTCTTGGCGGCAATTTCGATGCTGAATTGAGGCGCCGATTTCGGATCGAGTTTCCACTCGATGTTCACCGTGTTCCCTTTGGCGGATTTTGCGCTGGCAGAATGAATTTTTGCCGGAGCGTATCCGGGCTTGGTTTCGGTTCGTTTGATCGAATGGCTCGATGGGTTTGTGGCGGTGGGTTGGGTGTCTGCTCCGCCACTGGTCATGAAGTAGAATTCGCCCGTCTTGTCCTTGGCGACTCCGCCATTCCAATTGGTCTTAAAGTTGAAGGAGCGTTTGCCTTCGACTAAATCCCACGAATTCACGGAATAGCGTGCTTTGCCAAAGGCGTGCCATTCGCCGGTGGGTTTGCGTTTCCATCCGTTGCGGAGGTGTGTGGTGCGGGCCATCTTTCCCGTCTCCAGCCAGTCCTCGATGAAGGAATCGTTTCCGCCTTTGAAATAGGCTCCCTTGGTGGCGACATCCATGGTGACCATGTGCGTCCATTCGTTGCTCTTGGAGGACCGAACCCAGTATCCGTAGAAGGTGTGATCATCGACCGGCCAGCAGCGGGAAACGAGCGTATACCAAACATCGGTGTCCCAGCCCAATTCGAAGTTCCATGACTTTAGGCCGGTTCCTTCGCCGCCGAAGTTTTCCGTCAGGGTTCCCGGTCCATGATAGACGGCCTTGATCGGGGCGGTGTGTTCCTTGTGATCCCAGATTGAGAAGATGTAGTTATGGGCTTTGGGATGAGCCTGGATCCCGGCGTAGCCTCCGGCTTTGCCGCCCCAACCGAGAGCTTCGTAGTAGGTATACATCGCCTCGCCATTCTTCGGGACACGCACTTCGTTGATCACGATGTCGCCGTCGAAGCTGGCATCGTTGTAGACCATGTGAGATGAGGGCGCAGCGTTCTCTCCGGCAAACCCGGAGAGCATAAACAGCGAGAGGGTGGCAGTCGTCAGGAGAGGCTTAAGCATCACTTTGGGAGGATTGGTGAATCGCTAATTTTGTCGAGCGCTTACTTAAAAGGGTGCCCTCGACATAGCAGGATGTTGTTTTTTGGGGGAGAGCCCTGAACCCGCCTTTGGATCGGAGCGGACGGTGCAGAAATGGTACCAGGGAGTAGTTTAGAACATTTGACTGCCACCGCGGAACCACCGAGACCGTTCAGCGTGGCGGACCTGATCCCCATTGGGAGAACCGTCTCGAAAACGATTGGGGGTCATGGACTTGCACCATGACCACTTACGCTCTGGGATCTCGGTCGCTCGGAACCGATCAAGGTGGGGAAAGCCAGTCCGCTGGTTGCGCTGGGTTGACAACGACGCCCGTTATACGTAGGTTTTACGCATGACGAAAAAAGTGACGAAGATTGGAAACTCTCACGGCATTATTTTGGACCGCACCTTGATGGAGTTGGCACACCTCAAGGAAGGCGATGAGCTGAATTTGGAAATCCATCCCGGAGGCGGGATTACCTTGATGCCTGTCGAACCCGCACGAAACAGCGAAGAGGTCAGTGAGGTGATTCAGGATATCATGAAGCGATACGCCAAAACCATGAAGCGCCTCGCGTGAGCGGCGACCCCAATCGGTGTGCGCACCTAACGGTTGAGATCGTGAAAGAAATCCATGCCACCGCGATCTCGATGTTCGGAGGCTTGGAGGGCCTGCATGAACCGACGCTGCTGGAATCCGCGGTCGCCGCACCACAGGCTTCCTTCGGGGGGAAGTCCATCTTTGTGGACACCGTGGAGATCGCCGCCGCTTACCTTTATTATCTGTGTAGTAACCATCCATTCGTTGACGGGAACAAAAGGGTTGCCTTGGGTTCCTGCCTGGTTTTTCTGGAACTCAACGGTTTCAAGTTCGCCCAGGACAGCGAGGATTGGGAAAATCTGACTCTTGCGGTAGCCGCGAGTCTCCTGTCGCGTCAAGAAATCACGGATACGCTCCGGAAGTTGGTGGAGTGAGTCAACTCCCGTTTGGAGGTGGTGAACAGTTTCGGAGAAATTCTTAGTCGAAGGCCTCTTCGTCCATATGGCGAGCAAAGTCCATGGAGTCATGAAGGATGCGTCCAATCTCCACGACCACATCTTTGACCCGATAGACGAAGTCGTGCTTTTCCACACCGAAAACACGGCACCCGTGGGCGAGATCTTCGCGGGCTTTACTCCCAATCACGAAGGGGTCATTTTCTAACTCAAAGCGTCCTGCTTCGAGTAAGCCGAGAGAGACGGGCACCTGCTCTGCTCCCCATTTTTTGATGGTGTATCGGAAGATGGATAAGGTGTTCTCATCGGCCAGCCGTGAACTCAACATCGCTTCAGCTTAGGTCGTTTTCTTTGCGATGTTCGTCCAGAGCCTGAGTGGCGATGTCAGCAAAGGAGCGATCAGAGGACTCGCCTCGATCAACCTGAGTAAAGCCCCTTTGAACCTCGCTCTTGAGGCGTTCAAATTTCATTCGCACAAGCTCGTCGTAGTCTTCCTTTGTTGTCACCACGAATGCAGATCGTCCATTTCGGCTAATGGCGACGGGCCCGGTGCGAGCGGTATCAAGAACGTGGCCGAGCTTCTGCTTTGCAGCATTTGCAGTGAAGGTTTCCCTATGGTGATCATTGAGTTTAATCCAGATTTGACGGTTTGGATGATTTGGCAAAATTTGTTGATTTAGCGGGGGGTGAAGGATTCCTTGCCCAGGGCATCGTCAATGATCTCTTGTTGCTTCATCATCGAACGAGCTTAAGCAAAGTCATGAATCCCATTTCCAAAGAAGAATCGATGAGAGGGGCCTTTTTCGGGGCGATGGTGGCAGATGCCCTCTGCCTGGGGAGTCATTATGAATATGACGCCGTCAAAATTCATGAGGCCTACGGAAGCCGACCGATTGAGAAATTCATGTCACCCGGTGAGTTGATGGGGGGTCAGACTCATGGCATTGGATGGGGGGAGCGAAATTATCACCCTGGAAAAAAAGCGGGTGGGACCACCGACTACGGTGATTACAATATTCTCGTTTTAGAACATTTGGCCGCGACCGCGGAACCGCCGAGACCGTTTGAGGTCGCAGAGCTGATCCCCCATTGGATGAACCGTCTCGAAAACGATTGGGGGTCATGGATTTGCACCATGACCAAAGAAACCTACGCCCAAGTCAAACAAGGCTTCCCGGTCGCGCACCTGGGCGGCATTTCCAATGCGATGGCGATTCGCCACGTCGCCGCGCATGCCTATTATGAAACAGAAGAGGAACTGGTCGAGGTCGCTCGGAAATCGATGTTCACCCACAAGGACGCCCATGCCCTTGGCGGCGGCGAGTTTTTCGCCCGGGTGACTTCCCGCGTCATCAATGGGGCGACCCCTGCAGTCGCGATTCAGGATGTCGCCACGCAGATGGGCGGCTTTTTTGAAACCAAGACCGCGCAAGCAATTGCCAAAGTCAACGAAGAAGCGGATCCCAACTCCGACCTCTCCAAGGAGGCGTTCAGCGATGATCTCGCACTGACTAGT
>CALFSW010000172.1 GCA_937916505.1 uncultured Verrucomicrobiales bacterium
TCCTAGCAGTCACCGTGGCATGCTTCGGATCAGCTCAAGCTCACCATCCCAGTGCTGTCACCGATGCGGTTGCGCTTGACTCCCATCACCTTGGCCATCGACCTCCAGAGATTGGCGATCGGCGTGCCTGCGGGTGACTTGAGATGGCGATCCGGTGTGATGGCGCCGCCGGCGCCTCCTGCGATCACGACCGGGAGGTCAGTGCAGATGTGCAGCGCTGCGTCGCTCAAGCCAGAGCCGAGCAGGAACATCGAGTTGTCTAACAAGGTGGTGCCGTCACCGTCTTCGACCGCATCCATCTTCGCTACGAGCCGGGCAAACTGCTCGACGTGGAAGCGGTCGAGGCGCTCGAGATCTTGCCGCACGTTCTCATTTCCCTGCCCGTGGGTCATGCCGTGATGTTGGATGGGCTTGTCAAACAGGCCGTGCACCATCAGCGGCGTCCCCCAGCGTTCAGGCGAGCTCATGATGGAGGCGACTCGGGTGAGGTCGGTGCGCAGGGCGAGAATCATGAGATCGCCCATCACTTGGATAAACTCGTCGCGCGCCATCGCCTGCCACGGCCTGGTCGGCGGGGCGAGCTCGAGCTTGTCGAATTCCGCCTGGCGTTTGGTGACGCGCTCGATCTGGCGTTCGACGGTCCTGACACTTTCCAAATACTCGTCGAGCTTCTCCTGATCGCCGCGGCCGAGTTCGCGGTCAAGGGACTTAGCATCATTCAGGACGACGTCGAGAACGCTACGGTGCGCGACGTTTTCTCTGACTGAGAACAGGCGGTCGAACACGCGCTGCGGGTCGCGCAGGGAGCGGGCGACGTGGCCGTGGCCATACCACGAAATGTTGTCGAAGTAGACCGATTCTCTGTTGTCCTCGTACGGGTTACAGCTGAGTTCGAGCGAGCGGAAAGCGGTGTGTTTGCCGGCCTCGGCGGCGATGATCTGATCGATGGTCGTCTTCAGCGGGTAGCCGGCGGGCGAGAGCTCGTCTGGTGCCGCGCTACTGAGCCAACAGGCGCCGGCTTGCGCATGGCCGTCGGTGCCGGCGACTTTGATGCGGTCGAGATTGGTGAACAGCGTGCACTTCTCTCGGACGGGTGCTAGCGGCTTGAGAGTTGGGCTCAGAGTGTAACCTTTACCTTCGTCCTGCGGGTGCCACGAGCGCTGGACGACGCCGTTGGGAATGTAGAAAAACGCGGTACGGATCGGTGGCTTCGCTTCCAATTTTGCAGCCTGCCCACGGCCGGTCATGATCTCAAGGAAGGGCAGTGTTAATGTCGCCCCGGCTCCGCGGAGGACGGAGCGCCGGGATAGGTTTCTCGGTTTGGCCATTATTCAGATTCTAATGCGTTTGATCGGTGGAGGAAAGGGTAGCTTTTTGCGATTGCCCCGACAACGACCGAGAATTGCCCGCGCGCGTCGAACACCTCGCGCAGGATGTCATCGACCGCTGGTTTGTCGGCCAGTTCGAGTTCGCGACCTAGCGCATACGATAACAGGTGCTCGCTGAAGGCGCGCATGAACCATTTGGGGTTGGCCAAAATTGCGTCCTTGAGCCCGACGGCGTCGTCGAATTTCTCCCGTCCGAAGAGCTGTCCGCTGGAGTCGATTGGTAGACCGGATGGGTATTCGTCGCGCCAGCGCCCGACGGCGTCGAAGTTTTCCAAGGCGAAGCCGAGCGGGTCGATCTTCTGGTGACAGGCGACGCAGCTCTGGTTGACTTGGTGTGCGATGAGGCGCTGCCGCAAAGTCTGACCGGAAGCCTCGATTTTGGCATCGTCCGCCTCGATCTCGGGAATGTTGTCGGGCGGCGGCGGCGGCGGTTTGTTGAAAATCACACCCGCGACCCAAGCGCCGCGCGTGATGGGGGTGGTGCGCAGCGGCGAGGAGTTCATAGTCAAGGTGGCGGCACAGGTGATGACGCCGCCCTCGCGACGGTTGTTCACTGGGACCCGGTGGTAGACCACGCCCATGGTGCTGAAACGATTGGGATTTGCTTTGCCTCTAAATGGAACACCTGGGGCATACCAAGATGACATGTCGCCTGTGCGGTAGGAGTAGTTCGAGTCTACCAGCAACATGATGGATCGGTCCTCGACCATGATGCTCTCGAACAACAGCAGAGGTTCGACCATTGTCTGGAGACCGAGTTTCCATTGTTCACATCCGATGCGGGCGTAGTAGGGCTCAAAGCGTTCGAAGTCGGGCACGGCGGTGATCAATCGGTCGAGCCGCAGCCACTGGCGGGCAAAGTTTTCGGAGAGGGATTTCGACCGCCGGTCGAGCAGCATGCGCGCGACTTGCATGGAATAAATTTCTTGATCCGCGAGCGTGCCATCGCGCGCGGCGGCGAGCAGTTGTTCGTCCGGGATGCTACTCCAGAGGAAAAAGGAGAGGCGTCCCGCCAGCTCGTAGGGCGCGAGCGGTTTTGCCTCGTCCTGCTTTCGCTCAAGCAAATAGAGGAAGCGCGGGGAGGCTAAGATCGCAGCAACCGTGGTTTTCATGGCAGCGCTGAAGTCGCCGCGCTCCGCCTCGCGATCGAAGAGGCGCGCGTAGCGCTCGAGCGTTTCGGATTCGATGGGCTTGCGGAAGGCGCGCTCGAGGAAGGGTGCGAGGCGTTCTCGTGCGGTCGCCGACCACTTGGCGAGATCGCTGCCCGCGCGGAAGAGCGTGCCCGTTCGCGCCGAGTATCTATCGAACTCTGGGCTCTCGACGACCGAGCGAGAGAGATTAAGAAAGCTCTCCATTAGGATGGGCGAGAAACCGAGTTCGTCTCCGCGGTTGTTGAAGCCGTGTTCGGACTGCAGGTCAATCGCGAACGGCACGACTCCAGTGAGGAGAGGCTGTTCGATCTGGTTTTTGCCGAGCGCGCGGTTCCCGAGATGGATCGAGTCGGGCAGGCTGCCAGACGCGGGATCGTAGTAGGCGCGATACGCCCGGATGGTCTTCTCGGGCAGCGGATAGATGTCGCCCTTGAGCTGGAGTAGGTCGCGCACCGCGTTGTTGTACTCATACCGGTTCATTCGCCGCATCACGATTGGCGGTAACGACTGTTCCTTCTGCAGGTGCTCGCCAAGGTAACCCGAAAACAGCGATACTAGCTTGGAATATTCTTTTTCATCGGGTTGCGTCTCGTCTTCCGGGGGCATCTCACTAAATTCCAGCACGTCATTCAACTGGCGTAGTAACTCGGGCTGAGCGAGAAAATCGTCTTTCGATTTCAGCCGCAATAGGTCGACTTTTCCTTTGATTTTCCCTTTCTCGCCATGGCAACGATAACAATGCTCTGCTAGCAACGGCTGCAGGAATTCAAAGGTCGCGGTATGAAGCGCAGCCGGAGTGTCCACGGCTGGCGGCAACACTTTTTCAGGCTCTGGCGGCGGGTCGAGCTCCATTACTTTGAGATAGTCGATTCCCAACAGGTAGCGATTGTGCTGGAAAGCTTTCGCTCTCGGATTCTTTCCAGTCAGCTCGCAACGCAGTTTCTGTTCGCCGGCAGCCAACTCCATCTCGCCCAGCTTGATCAGCTCCGTCGGTTCAACTTTGTGCCCGAACAGATCGACTCCCTTGCGCAGTTCCTTGCCGTTCACCCGAATCGTGAACACACCGTAGTCGACCGCCTTTGTCATCTTCAACGAGAGCGAGTAACGCCCGCCACGCTTGACGCTGAATTGTGTCTCCATCGCATGACCAGGCTCGCCGTGCCACAGCAGATGCGCGTCGCCGCTCCACCCACCCCCGAAGACCTTCATGTCTTGGCTCCGCGCGTCTTTTCCGAACGGCAACCACTCACCCTCGATGATTCCATCGCTCACCACTGCCGGCAACCGACCGCGCACGCTATGGTAGTCGGCACCCGCAGGAAACGCCATGGCTATCATACAGAGGAGAATCCAAAGTTTCACACTAGTGATTTTACCAGCGATCAATTCATCGGTAAAGCTCGTTCAGAAGCTCGAGGCGAGCGTGTAGAGCCAATGAAAGATGAGACCGAAGCGGTGAGGGCGCTGCGCCAAGATTCAACTGACTGACTGCTAGGAATTTGCTTTTTGGGTGGACTGGCGGAATGGAGGTTTAATGAAAGGTTCCGCTTCGGGGCAATTCTTGGCTGTCATGCTTCTAGCATCCCATTCTCTCCTTTTTTTTAAGTCAGGATTTGTCAGGCTCTTTGAATGCTCAAACGCTTTGTGGTACTTCTGCTTACTTCATCGTCCGTCCTTCTCGCGCAAGGCGACTTCAAAAAATCTGAAAATATCGACTACGTCGGCAAGGGAAATCCACGGCAGACACTCGATCTTTACCTACCAGAGGTAGAAGTGAAAAAACCACTTCCTGTGATTCTTTGGATCCACGGCGGGGCATGGCTACAAGGAAGCAAGAAGAATCCCAGGCGTGCTTTGCAAGCGAAGCTATTCGGCCCATGTGCCGTCGTCTCGATCAATTATCGCCTTACCCAGGAAGCCCACTGGCCCGCGCAGATCAACGATTGCAAAGCCGCGGTGCGGTGGGTTCATGCCAATGCTAAAACACACAATCTTGATTCGGAGCGTATTGTTGCTTGGGGAACTTCAGCGGGAGGGCATCTGGTTTCGATGCTCGGCACGACCCAGAAAGATGGGGCTCTTGATGGCAAACTGGGGCCTCACACCGATCAGTCGACTCACGTGAAAGCGGTCATTAATTTTTTCGGCCCCACCGATCTCTCCATCATGGACAATCAGGGCAGTGCAATGAATCACAACGCTTCTAATTCTCCAGAAGGGAAGCTTCTAGGAGGGACGGTTTCAGAGCATGTTGAGAAAGCGAAATCAGCATCTCCTTTTCATCACATCAGCAAGGGTGACGCCCCCTTTTTGACAGTTCATGGAACGAATGATCGCCTCGTGCCCTACAAGCAAGGATCGGCATTTGATCAAAAGTTAGACAAGGTGCAGGTTCCTTCAATCCTCTTGACTGTCGAAGGAGGGGGGCACGGAAAGGGATTCGGGCTATCAGTGCAAACGGCGGTCACGGCCTTTTTGAACGATCATTTTTTCGGCAAAAAACACGACCTCCACGATAGTGCCGTGAAGAAGGATCAATAAGATCATTGGAAGCCGAGCCGAAGGCCTTTGAGCTTCCAATAGGTCTTTATCTTGGATTCGATTTCCATCGCATCGGCGGGAGAAAAGAGTCGGGGTTTTTCTTTGTGCACAAAGCTCACTTTATCAAGAGCTTCGAGGTAGGATCTCACTTCCTTTCTTCGCTCTGCTCCACCATGAAAGGCATAATGGGTGAGGAGAAGACTCGAGGTATACGATTGCAACGCCTCTCCGGGCGGGAGGTTTTCCGTTCTGGTATGCCAATCGCGG
>CALFSW010000173.1 GCA_937916505.1 uncultured Verrucomicrobiales bacterium
CCAACGGCAAAGATCAGCGATGATGACCTTAGGTGCGTCGGGCAAGCCGTATGTGATCCCATGGCTTGTTCCTTTCCTGGATTCCAACAAGAAAGACATTAGGATTTGGGCCGGGGCTTCGATCTCGAAAGTTGTTGAGATATGGGCACTTCAAAGACGAGACCCTGGCATCGAAGATGAAGTGGTTTTACTCCCCTTGAAAGACACGGACCTCAATATTGGTCCGTTACGTTGGATTGCTCTGAAAATGTTTGATCGGGTTGACGACGGCAACACCCATGCCTACGCCGCGGTTATGACGAGATATCTTGAAGCTAAAGAATTTGAAGATGAATTGCTCAAATCTCTTAAGAGCAAGCATCCCGCAGTATCGAATAAAGCCAAGTGGGCACTTGATTCTTTAGTGCTCAGTCGATAGGAGCGATAAGTCGAACAAGAGCCCAATGTCCAAACTTCCCACCGCGCCCTCCAATTGGAAATCGCTCCTGCTTCCCTTCATCGGGCTGCTTTTCGTCTTCGTGCTCTTCACGGTTCTTATCGCTATCTTCCAGCCGGATAACCTCGAGGCCTTCCTTTCATCACGCAACGCCAAGACCGTCATCACCCAGACCGTGATTGTGGGCATCGGCGCGCTCGGCATGACCATGGTCATCACCAGCGGCGGCATTGATTTGAGCGCCGGTTCCCAGATCGCCCTCACGTCAGTCGCCTGCGCGCTGACCCTCAACGCTTTCGCCGCGGGTGATCCCGCGACCATCAGCACACTCGGGATGCTCGTTGCCACCTTGGTCGCGATGGCCGCCGGAGCCGCCACCGGAGCTTTCAATGGCACCGTCTCCTGCGTGCTAAAGATTCCGCCCTTTATCGTCACGCTCGGCACCATGATGATCGCCCGGGGAGCTGCCGAGGGAATTGCCAAACAATCGCAAGTCCGCACCCCGGACAATACCTTGCAAAACTTCATGCAGCGAAATCCAGATCCCGAGTGGTTGATCCTCGCCCCCGGCGTTTGGATCATGCTCTTCCTGCTGATCGTCGTCGCCGTGACCATGCGCTACACCGTCTTCGGGCGTTACATCTACGCGCTCGGATCGAACGAAGCCACCGCGCGACTGTGTGGCGTCCCGGTCACCAGGACCCGCATCGTGATCTACACCCTGTGCGGCCTCCTCATGGGAATCTCCGGGGCCATGTCATACGCCTTCCTCGGGAGCGGCGATCCGACAACGGCCGTCGCGAAGGAACTCGACATCATCGCAGCGGTCGTCATCGGCGGCGGATCGCTCAGCGGTGGAAAAGGAAGCCCCATCGGCAGCATTGCCGGCGCCTTGATCATGACTTTGCTCGTGAGCGGCTGCGGCATGCTCAACGTCCCCGACTGGTCGCAGAAAATCATCATCGGCTTCATTATCATTGGCGCCGTGGCCGTCGACACCTTGAAGAACCGCCGCCAGATCGCTTAGTCGGATTTCCGATCTACCATTTCCACAGTTTTTGCGCCTCCTCTCCAATACCACTCGCTTATTAATATGATCTCGCCTTCAGAATCCACGCCGCTCGCCGATCTCGACGAATGGGAGGACGACCTCCTGCTCCGCTACCCGGAAGAGAAACCCAAAGACGAATTCCGCGACTACGACGCCGAGACCCGGCCGGGAGTGCGCGAGTTTTACCGTCTCAACCACCGCTATCAAACCCTCGACTTCGTTCGCAAGAAGCGCGCCGAATACCTTCCACTCACCAAGCGCCGGATGACGGTCTGGGAAGCGCTGGAATATTTAAACACGCTCGTCGATGACAGTGATCCGGACATCGAGCTCCCGCAGATCGAACACCTCTTGCAAACCGCCGAAGCGATCCGGGCCGATGGTCACCCGCGCTGGTTTATCCTCACCGGGCTAATCCACGATCTTGGGAAAATCCTCTGCCTCTTCGACGAACCCCAGTGGGCTGTCGTCGGCGACACCTTTCCGGTCGGTTGCCAGTTCTCGGACAAGATCGTCTTCCACGAGTTCTTTGCCGACAATCCGGACTCGGGAACCGCCGCATACTCGACACCGGGTGGCATCTACGAGGAAGGTTGCGGGCTCGACCACGTGATTATGTCCTGGGGGCACGACGAGTATCTCTACCACGTCGTCAAGGACAAGCTCCCGGACCCGGCTCTCTACATGATCCGTTACCACTCGTTCTACCCGGCCCATAAAGAGGGAGCATACGATCACCTCATGAACGACCACGACCGCGAGATGTTTGACTGGGTGCGCAAGTTCAATCCCTACGACCTCTACACCAAGAGCACCGAGCGCGTCGATGTCGAGGCCTTGCGACCGTTCTACGACGAACTCATCAACGAATTTTTGCCGGGGAAGCTGTCGTGGTAAGGGCCCTGCTGGTTCTCGCACTGGTGATCACCGCATCGGCCCGGAAGCCCTTGCCAAAAGCCCACGCGCACAACGACTACGAACACAAACGCCCGCTACTCGATGCCCTTGAGCACGGCTTCTGCGGCGTCGAGGCCGACATTTACCTGGTCGATGGAGAGTTACTGGTCGGTCACGACCGCAAAGACCTCAAGCCCGGGCGCACGCTGCGAAAGCTCTACCTCGATCCGCTCCGTAAGCGGGTTAAGGCAAACAAGGGCCAAATCTACGGCGGGATAAAAACGGAGTTCACCCTGTTGATCGATATCAAATCCGACGGCAAACAGACCTATCACGCCCTCAGTAAAGTCCTCAGCGAATACAAGGAAATCCTCACTGGAACACAGGACGGCGTCACCACCAAACGCGCTGTCACCGTGATCATCAGTGGCAATCGTGCCAAAGAAAAAATCGTCGATGACAACCCGCGTTACGCTGGCATCGATGGTCGCCTCGAGGATCTCGAATCGGGCCTCAACAAACATCTCCTCCCCCTTATCAGCGACAACTGGAGCAAACACTTCAAGTGGAAAGGCGAAGGTGAGATGCCTGCCGAAGAGCGCCAGAAATTGCAAGCCATCGTCAAGCAAGCGCATGCGGTCGGACGAAGCGTTCGCTTCTGGGCCACGCCTGAAAAAGTTGCTGTTTGGCGCGAGTTACAAGCAGCCGGGGTCGATCTCATTAACACCGACGACCTCCCGGGATTACGGCGTTTTCTTTCGGAAGATTCCCTTAACTAGGCTGGGCTAGGGGCGCTGTTTCTTCAGCTCCTCTTTTGTGAGTTGTCCGCTCAGACGGTGATCGTGGTGCGACCTTTGGGGAGGTCGAGGCAGAGGGTGAGGGTTTTGTTGTTCTGGTGGAAGGTGCCGGGCTTTAGATCGATGAGGGTGGTGACCCGGGTGAAGTTGGCCGGTGCCGAGCCGCTGACCCGAAGGGTGAAGTTTGGGGCGGCGAAGGGGGCGTTTAGGGTGATGGTTTTTTTGTCCGGAGAGAGGGAGGAGGCGGTGAGTTCCTTGGCGGCGTAGTAGCGGGCGATGTCGGTGAGTTTCATCCAGACGATGCGGTCGCCGTGGTGGTGGTTGATGCGTTCGACGGCCTTCTTGAAAATGGTGAAGCCGGTCTCGTCGCCGTTGCAGTAGATGCCGGCCCAGTGGCAGAGCATGATGGCGGCCTCGTTGCGATCGATCATCTCGACCATGCGGCCGGACTTTCCGTCTTCGGTGATGAACTTGTCGGCCGACTCATTAATGTCGCCGGCGGAGACACCGTCCCAGCCGCCGAACCAGTCGCCGGTGCCGGCGAGGATGTTGACGGTGCATTTTGGGTCGGAGGTGTTCAGGCCGGAGACGTGTTCGAGGTGTGGGTCGGTGGAGCGGGTTTTGTCGGTGTGGAGGTATTTGAAGTAGTGGGGGATCTCGGTCTTGTAGACCGATCGGACGGCCTGGTGGGCGGCGAGGGAGAGTTCGGATTTGACGAGGTTGCCGAAGCCGCCGGGGGTGGTGAAGCCGTCGCAGTGGAGTCCGGCGTTCTTGAGGACCTGGAGTGAATACGCGATGTAGTCGGTGAGGTGGTCGACGGAGACGGGCTTGTCGGGGAAGGAGTTTTCCATGGTGTGACGCGAGATCTCCGGGAAGGGTCGACCGGTTTTGAGGTCGAGGACGCGGGTATGGGAGATCATCTCGGAGTGGATGTCCCAGTCGGGTGCCATGAAGTCGCGGACCAGGGTGAGCGAGTCCTGGAGTTGCTTTTTCGACCAGCCGGGCATGAAGCGATCGACCCAGCCGACACAGGCGGGGTAGGGGACGATGGAGTATTTTCCTTTGACGCCCTGGGTGCGGCACCACTCGCCAAACTTGCGGACGAAAGTGTCGGGAATTTCGCGGGGCCAGTCCTGCCAGGGTTTCTTGTAGTCGGCGCGGTCGGGGAAAGCGGCGGCGAACTGGGGCATGGAGTAGTGGGCCATGTTCACGAGGCAGGTTGAATCGTCGATGATGAAGGAGGCGGGGGAGCGACCGCGCGGGGGGAGGAAGGTGATATCAGGGTCTTGGACGGGGCGTTCGCCTTTGGGAATGGCATCCATGTCGATGCCGCGGGCGTATCCGGTTGCCGGGAAGAGGGGTCCGAGGGAGGTGGCGGCGGAGGCACGGAGGAAGGAGCGGCGGTCGAGCATGGGGGCGGTTTTGTTTGGATTTGTGTGAAACGGTGCGGAGTGCCGTGACGGCGTTGGGCGCCCATGAATACGTGGTCGTTGCGGAGGGTCATACGGGATTCTACGGGGCGGGTTTATCGATGTGGACTTCGCTTTCTTTGAGGGACTGGTTCGAAATCATCACGAAGGGCTCGATTTCCCCCAATTTCACGACTTTAATCACCCCGTTCCCGCTGAAAATAGAATGGCAGGGGATCTCCGCTGAAATTCTCAGAAAACGCCCTCGAAGTTTTACGTTTTTGTTTACACGAATTATAAGTCGTGTATTAGTTTTTAGAGGCGATTTTTCCGCCGTCGTTTTCTCAGTCCATTGGACTGGTTCCCCATGATTTCACCCTTCTTTCTCCTCTGCTTACCCGTTCTGGTCTCCCTTGGATCCCTTCTGTTCCCGGGATTGGTTCGCCGATTCCCAAACCAATTTGGAATGGGAATTGCCCTGCTTTTTGGAGCGGCTGCGATTTGCCTGCCAGGACAAGGAACGGCCCACCTGTCAATTCCATGGGTCCCCCAACTCAGCATGGAGCTGGCCTTCCGCATGACCCCCTTCACGGCGTGGTTTGGTTTCCTCATTTTCTTTCTCGGAGCCTGTGTCCACCTCTACGCCTGCTCCTATTTTGCGAACAATCCCCGCCTTCCTTCCCTCCTCGCCTCGCTCACCCTCTTCACCTCGGCGATGCTCGGAGTCATTTGGTCGGACAATCTCTTACTCCTCTTCCTCTTCTGGGAAGCCACCTCGCTGCTTTCTTTCCTGCTCGTCGGCTTCTTCCACGAGAAAGAACAATCGCGGGACAATGCCTCCCAAGCCCTCCTCATCACCATGCTCGGCGGAGCCGCTTTGTTGGTCGGCTTTGTCCTTCTTCAAATCGCGACCGGGACGGCCTCGATCACGCAACTCCTGGAGAGAACGGGAGAGCTGCCGAATTCTCCCGTCATGACCGGAGCGGTCCTCTTGATTATTTTGGGGGCGATGACCAAGTCCGCCCAGTGGCCTTTCCACTTCTGGCTTCCCAATGCCATGGTCGGTCCCAGCCCGGTCTCGGCCTTTCTCCATTCAGCCACGATGGTGAAAGCGGGCGTGTTCTTGATGGCAACTTTGGCCCCTCTGCTCGGTGAACACCCGCTTTGGACTCCCATTCTTGTGACCTCGGGCCTTCTAACGGTGTGCACCGCCATCGTCCGGGGAGCTTGGGAAGATGATCTCAAAGCAGTGCTGGCTTCCACCACCTTGGCCGCGCTTGGCTTTCTCACCATCCTGGCCGGGATTGGTTCTCCCTCCGCCTTACTGGCCTTTGTCATCTTCCTGACCGCGCATGCCCTTTACAAAGCGCCCCTCTTTCTCGCCGCCGGGAACTTTGAGAAGCGGACCGGCACCCGCCAACTTTCCGAGCTCCAGGGAGCTTCATCCCTGGCTCCGGTCACCGGTGCGGTGGTCCTCATTTCGGTTCTCTCTCTGATCGGCCTGGCCCCACTTCCCGGTTTCCTTGGAAAGGAGTATCTTCTTGAAGCCGCGTGGGAATTTTCCCCTGCTTTGGCTTGCGCGATTGCGGTTGCGGCGGCAGGTGTCATTGCGCTTGGCTTGCGAATTGCGGTTCCAATTCTTTCCCGTGAGACCAAACCAGTTTCCCGGAATGGCATCCCGTTTGGCATGTCGGCGGCCACCTTCATCCCCGCCCTCG
Source organism: uncultured Verrucomicrobiales bacterium (assembly GCA_937916505.1). Classification (GTDB taxonomy): domain Bacteria; phylum Verrucomicrobiota; class Verrucomicrobiia; order Verrucomicrobiales; family Akkermansiaceae; genus SW10. The sequence goes on from CALFSW010000173.1 coordinate 6,309, forward strand.
GCGCGCTCATTCTCACCATCCTGATTCCGACGGGAAATACCAATTTGCTGAGCCAGGCCGCCATTTCTCTGGGTGCGAGCGAAGGTTCCTACTACTCCCTGTGGCACGGTTGGAATCCCGCTCTCTTTCTCAGCCTCGGCGCGCTGGCTCTATCAGGCGTCATCTTCCTGGCTCTCAGGAGACCCCGGCACGCCGCTCTTCCCCGCTTTTTCCCGCCCCTCTGGGAGGGGCTTTTTAATCTCACCCTCCGGGGCCTCCGTCGCCTTGCCGATGGGGTCAGTGTCATCCTCGAAAAAGGGCGCCTGACTTCGCACCTTGCGATTCTCCTGACCGCGATTGGACTCCTTGCCTTTCTCTCGCTGGACCTTCACGAATGGCCCTCGCTTCCTCTCACTTGGAGCGGGAATTCCCTCATCTTCCTTTGTCTGACTCCGCTTTTGGCTGTTTCCGCAATCATCGCAGCCAGAACCCGGAAAACCCTCCCGCTCCTGGTCTCGTTGGGCTTTGTCGGTCTGCTCATTGCCTTCCTTTTCCTGTGGTTCAGTGCTCCCGATCTCGCCCTCACCCAGCTCCTCGCCGAGACCCTGATCCTCTTTCTCCTCGCCGTGGCCCTGATCCGCGACAAGCAAACTCCGCGTACTTCGCCCGAGTCCCCGTGTGTCTTTCGCTTCATCTTTGCCAGCCTCGGCGGCATTCTCGTGACCGCCTTGATTTTAAAATCAATGGCTCTGGAGTGGGATCACCCGATCTCCGATTTTCATCTCAGCCAGAGCAAGCCCGCCGCTTTCGGGGCCAATGTCGTCAATGTCATTCTCGTCGACTTCCGCGCCCTCGATACCCTCGGAGAAATTATTGTCCTGGCTATCGCGGCAATGGGTGCCAATTCCGCTCTGGGAGCGGCGCGCGTGCGGGCCCACCTCCCCGGCACTTCCAATACGTCCCTCCTCCGGACCGGAGTCCGCCTGGTGATCCTTTTCCTGATTCCCACCGCTCTTTGGATTTTCTGGCGCGGGCATAATGCCCCCGGCGGAGGGTTCATTGCGGCTCTGCTCGCGGCCAGTGCCGTTGGCCTTGGTCTCCTGTGCTCGCGGCCCGATTTCACCGCCCCCCGTCTTCGCAAGGCCTCCCACATCCTCCTTGTCGCAGGGCTTGCCATCGCCCTGGGAACCGCTCTTCTGCCACTTGCGATTGGCCGTCCCTTCTTTGCGGGGATGTGGTTTCATTCCGGCTCGCTTCACCTCAGAACACCCCTCCTTTTCGACCTCGGGGTCTTCCTCACCGTTCTCGGATTTTCGCTCAACTACCTCCGCCATTTCCATCATCGCACTCTTTAATTCATGGAACTCTTCATTGCTCTTACCATCGGTGTTCTCATTGCGGCAGGCCTTTATCGCCTCCTTGGCGGCACTAAAATCGATGCCATCGTCGGCCTCATTCTGCTCAGCCAGGGTGCCAATCTCATCATCCTTGCTTCCGGCGGATTAAAACACAATGCCGCCGCCCTCATCGGTGACGACACTCAAATCCACACTCTCGCCGACCCTCTCCCGCAAGCTCTCGTTCTTACCGCGATTGTGATCGGTTTCGGGATCCTGGCCTTTCTTCTCTCGCTCTTGATCCGCAGCCAGTCCAAATGACATCTCAACATCTCATCGTCCTTTCCCTCATGGGGCCTGCGCTTGGCGGGCTGCTGGGCTTTGCCCTGCGGACTCGTCCCACCCTGGCATTTGCCTCCTCCCTCGTGGCTGCTTTGACCGGACTGGGGGCCGCCTTTGCCCTCGTCGCAGCGACCGCCCAGGGCCAGGTTCACGCCCTTCATGCCGGAGACTGGCCCTCTCCCTACGGCATCGTTTTGGTGGTCGATGGTTTTTCCGCGCTCATGCTGGCGGTCTGCCAACTCGTGGTCGTGGCCTCCATCATCTTTGCTCATCGCACCCTATCGGCCCGTTATCGGAGACGCCATCTGTATGCCTTGATTTCGACCTTGAGTTTGGGAACCAGCGGAGCCTTCCTCACCGGGGACCTGTTCAATCTTTACGTTTGGTTTGAAGTGCTCCTTCTCTCGTCCTTCTCATTGATGGCGATGATCGGAGGCAGGGAGGCCCGTGATGGCACTTGGCGCTACGTCGTGATTAATCTCGTCTCTTCCCTCCTTTTTCTCATCGGAGCCGGTTTGATCTATGGCAAAACCGGAACGCTGAACTTCGCTGATCTGCATCTTAAGTTTCAGGATGCCGAGAGTTCCTTTTTAATTGATAGCTCCGCCGCCCTGCTCTTTGGAGCTTTTGGGATCAAGGCCGCGCTCATCCCCCTGGCCTTCTGGCTTCCGGCCTCCTACCCCAATGTCCCAACCGCCCTTTCCGCCCTGTTTGCCGGCTTGCTCACCAAGGTCGGTCTTTATGCCTTCTACCGTGTTTTCGGAATGGTTTTTGTCATCGATGGTTCCTTCCCGCACCAGAACATCCTCTTTGGACTCGCGATTCTCACAATGGTAGGCGGAGTTTTAGGCGCCGTGGCCCAGGGAGACATGCGCCGGATCCTTTCCTTCCACATCATCAGCCAGGTGGGTTACATGGCGCTAGCCCTCGCTCTCTTTACCCCCTTGGCAATCGCCGCTGGAATTTTCTACCTCGTTCATCACATCGTGGTGAAGGCGAACCTCTTTCTGGTCACCGGCTTGGTCGAGTCCCATGCCGGAACCTCGAAGCTGAACGAGCTTTCCGGCGTCGCACGCAGCTCGGCTCTCATCGCCAGCCTCTTTGCGATCCCTGCTCTTTCTCTCGCCGGACTTCCCCCGCTTAGCGGTTTTTTCGCCAAGTTTGCCCTCCTCCGGGCCAGCCTCGATGTCGCAAATTGGCTTGCCGCCGCCGCCATCATCCTTGTGGGGCTTTGCACCATTTTTTCGATGCTTAAAATCTGGCGCTACGCCTTCTGGGGACAAGCTTCCCCCCACTCAGAGCAGTTTCCCCGTCCGCTTGCCTCGCTCGCCCTCACCTCGGGAACCCTGGGAGCCGTCACCATCGCCCTCGGTTTGGCTTGCGGTCCTGCCTTTGGTCTTGCCGAACAAGCCGCCGCCTCTCTTCTCGATCCCAGTGCCTACCTTGAAGCCGTCCTCGGAACCCAGCCATGAAATCTCTCCTCCTCTTCCCTTTTCGATATCTCAGCGACGTTCTTTTTGGCGGGCTTCGAGTCGCCCGCGACATTCTCTCGCCCAATCCAAATTTCCAACCGATTCTTCTTCATGTCCCGGTCAGTCTGGAGTCGCCCACCAAGCGTTTCATCCTCGCCAACCTCATCAGCATGACTCCGGGAACGCTAACGGTCGCTGAAGAGAACGGAGGGAAGACTCTGCTCGTCCATTCCCTCTACGGTGCCGGGGATCCTCAAGCCCTCATCACCGAAATTCAAACCCGCTACGAGGCCATCCTTGCCAAGCTTCCCTGACCTTTCAACAACCATGCTTACCCTTGCTATCATCATCCTTGCGATCTCAGTGGCTCTCAGTCTGCTACGTCTCGTTACCGCCCAGTCCGCCGCCGACAAGGTGATTGCCGTGGATGTTCTGGCCTTTGAACTTCTTGGGCTCTGCATCCTGCTTGCTCTGGCCGATGACAATCCCGTCCCCCTCCAGTTCGGCTTCATCCTTGCCATGCTCGGCTTTATTTCGACCCTCATTCTCTCCCGTCTCATTCATACCTCCACCAAGCCATGATCTCTTTTCTGGTCTCCTTTTTTGCCCTTCTCGGAAGTCTCTGCTTTCTCATCGCCTCACTCGGGCTATTTCGAATGCCCGATCCGCTTTCCCGTCTCCATGCGGCCACCAAGGCCTCCTCACTTGGAGTCCTTTTGTTAGGTCTCTCCGCAATCATTCGCTTCCCCACTCCGGGGGTCATTCTCCTCGCTCTCGCCATCATCTTCCTCATTTTCCTGACTGCTCCCATGGCCTGCCACGCCATTGCCATTCGGCTTCTTCCGGTCAAAGACTCCCCCTGAGCGATTCCAAACCGATGTCTCTCCCCTTTTCCAGAAAAGCCCTCGCCAAGTGGATCGAATCCGACCGGGTCCAAACGGTCATCATTGGGGTCATCATTTTCAATGCCATCCTCCTTGGTGTTGAAACGGATGCCACGATCATGGCACGATGGGGTCCGCTCCTGCGCACTCTTGATCTTTGTTGCCTGATTATCTTCGTCGCCGAAATCTTGATCAAAATCTCCGTCCATCGCCTCGCCTTCTGGCGGGATGGCTGGAACCTCTTCGACTTTTTTGTCATCGCCGTCGCTCTCGTTCCCAACGCCGGGCCGTGGTCCGTCCTTCGGGCTCTCCGGGTTCTCCGCGTCCTGCGACTTCTCACCGTGGTCCCGTCGCTTCGAAAAGTGGTGGCGGCCTTCCTTCATTCCATTCCCGGCATCGCCGGGGTTTTGGCCCTGATGTCCATCGTTTTCTACACCGCCGCCGTCCTGGCGACGCGACTCTTCGGGGCAGATTTTCCTGATTGGTTCGGCTCGATTGGCAAGAGCCTTTACAGCCTTTTCCAGATCATGACCCTTGAAAGCTGGTCCATGGGGATCGTACGCCCGGTGATGGAAATCCATCCCTGGGCCTGGATCTTCTTCGTGCCCTTCATCGTCGTGGCCACCTTCACCATCCTCAATCTCTTCCTCGGCATCATCGTCTCCACGATGCAGGAACTGGCCACTCTTCCCGATCCCAAGGAACAGCAACGCGAGCTCAAAGAATTACTCCGGCGTATGGACGACGATATGAAAGCCCTCCGCATCCTCGTCGAAAATCCTCCTCCAAATGGAAACGACGAATAAAATACATCAATAATTGCAGGTTTATGGAAGCGTGGGAATTTTGAGGCGTGGGCTACGCTTTTTAAGATGAAGACCGATGACAGTGGGTGGGCGCTGCCGGCATCCCTCTTTTTTCAGCATTTCTTTTCCCAAGAAACGGCCATTGAGAGAAAGCGAAAGGATGGTCATGGCCGCCCGTCGTGGCGGAAGAATCCTCTGGAAGGCCACGGACAAGACTGCCAGCATCGCAGTCGTGAACTCTGTCGGCAAAGTCATCGTCCCATTCCTCTTGTTCGCCCTTCCCGGTTGCGAGAAGAAGCATACTGACACGAAGGGAGACTCGAAGGGAGAGAGGGCAGACGAATTGATCCCGGTTGCCTCGCATTTGGGCACTCCCCCAAAACGCGCGCCCGGTGAATCCGCAACCGACGGAGCGACAAGCATTGAAGTGCCACAGACCGGGGTGACCACTGCCACCGATCGTGTGGCTGCGGACTCCAGCGGAGACGGAGGGGGGCATGCGAAGATCTTGAAACAGATATTTGCAAGTGACACCGACCTCGACAAGATCGTTGCTCCGAACTTTCGCTCGACCGCTCTCGTCCCCGGTGAAAAAATGCTTGAATCCCTGGAGATGCCCGGGGGCTTCCGGGTCGTGCGATTGCGCGCCGGGATCGATCTTCCGCCCACCGCTGGCCTCGCGGCGCTGCAAGAGGTGCGCGCGCGATTTGGAAATGAAGGCCAGATCTCGGTCAAGGATCTCGGTGACGAGGCACTCATCGAGCAGAGAAACCACTCCACGGGGATCACCGTTCGGTGGATCTGCGAGTGGGAGGGCGAAAAATTGGCCTCCGTGCGACTTGCCGGTTTTCAGGAAGTGACCCGCGACCAAAGCGAGACCCTCTTCGGAGACGCGACCGTGGCCGCCCTGGGAAAGACGCCCGGTTTCGACCGCCAGGTGACCGGAGGGGCGGGATATTGGTCGCAGCGCCTGACCCGCATCGACGACATGCGCATGACCGGCCACTCCGGGTTGGCGATCGGGGACGTGGATGGGGATGGACTGGATGATCTCTACGTCTGCGACGGTGGCGGACTCCCGAACCGCCTCTACATGCAGCAGAGCGACGGGACGGTCCGCGATGCGTCCGCCGGGTCGGGGACAGACTGGCTCGAAGGCTCGCGTGGCGCGCTCCTTGTCGATCTTGACAACGACGGCGACCAGGACCTCGTCGTGTCGACGGTGGCGTTGGTGCTGTTCGCAGAGAACGACGGCAGCGGGGTATTCACCTTGCGAGGCGGACACAAAGGATCCTCCAGTGCCCATTCGTTAGCAGCGGCGGACTTTGATCTCGACGGGGATCTGGACATCTACGTCTGCAGTTACGGTGGCGGGATGGGGGGCTCCGGTGCCTCCGGTTTCGAAGCCCGCTCACCGGTTCCCTTCAACGACGCGGAGAACGGAGGGCGGAACGTGCTGCTGCGCAACAACGGTGGATTCGCGATCGAGGATGTCACCGTCGCGGTCGGGCTCGACGCGAAGAACAGCCGCTGGAGTTTCGCGGCGGCGTGGGAAGATTTTGATGCCGACGGCGATGCCGATCTCTACGTGGCGAACGACTTCGGCCGCAACACTTTCTACCGGAACGACGGCGGGACCTTTTCCGAGATCGCTGCGGAGGCCGGTGTGGAGGACATGGCAAGCGGGATGTCGGTCGCGTGGGCTGACTTTGATCGAGACACCCGCATGGATCTCTACGTCGGAAACATGTTCTCATCCGCCGGGAAGCGTGAAACCGCCCGGACCAGCTTTCGCCGGAACCGGTCCGAGGGAAGTGTCAAAGACCTTCGCCGCATGGCGCGCGGGAACACTTTGTTCTCTTCCGCTGACAACGGGTTCACCGACATCGGCGAACTGGCCGGAGTGAACGTGGGGCGCTGGGCCTGGAGTTCGGGCTTTGCCGATATCAACAACGACGGCTGGGAGGACATTGTCGTCGCCAACGGCTACCTGACCAATCGCCACGCCTCCGATTTGTGACCCTTCTTCTGGCGCCAGGTCGTGGCGCCATCACCGTCCGACGCCTCGGACAAAGTCGGCGGTGCTCTCTATGCAAGGGGCTGGTCGGCGATCATGCAACTTGCACGCGAGGGCAAATCGTGGAGCGGCCACGAGCGCAATGCCGTCTTTCTGAATACCGGAGGTGCCCGCTTTGCCACCGCCTCCGTCGCCAGCGGGCTCGACTTTGCCGACGACGGCCGCGCCATCGGCTTTACCGACTGGGATCACGATGGCGATGTCGATCTCTGGTTTCGGAATCGTTCGGGGCCGCGACTTCGCCTGATGTTAAACCGGTCGAAAAAATCCCGCTCGATCGCGATCAGGCTGGAGGGAACGACCTGCAACCGCGATGCCATAGGCGCCCGGGTCTTGGTTGATATTGACGGTCAGCCGCCCCAGACCAAATCGGTGCGCGCAGGAGATCTCTTTCTTTCGCAATCGAGCAAATGGTTGCACTTCGGTCTGGTGGGAACGGTCACGGATCCTGCCGTAAAAGTGCGATGGCCGGGCGGAACAGAGGAGTCGTTTGGCCGCCTCAGCGCGGGTGGGCGTTTTCTCCTGAAGGAAGGCAGTGGCAAAGCCAAAGATGCGCACCCAGGGCGCGACGAGGTGACGCTGCCACTGTCCGATCTCCCCGCGAGCGATCTCCCGGCGACCGCAAAGATCCTTCTGCCCGCTCGAGTCCCACTCCCCCCTTGTGAGTATTTGGATCCCGAGGGCGCGCGGCAACAGGTCATCTGCGAGAGCCCCACGCTTCTGATCTTTTGGAGTGCGACCTGCCCGATCTGCACTGCTGAACTCGCAGGGCTATCGCAGCGGTCGGAGGAAATCCGAGCTGCGGGAATCAAAATCATCGCTCTCTGCACCGACACGCTCACCCGGTCGGGCGAGCAGCCCGTCACCGCAGCCCCCCCCCCATTTCCCGGGGGAGACGTCACCGCACCTTCGATGGGGATGATCCTGTACCTTGAGACGGCCTTGTTTGATCAGGGGATCCCTCCGGCCGTGCCCCTTTCCTTCCTGCTCACCGCAGATGCTGAGATTGCGGCAATCTACCGGGGACCGGTCGGGGTCGATACCCTCATCGCCGACGCCGCCCTCCTCGGAGAATCCTCTCCCAGAGACTTACGCAACCAGCAACTTCCCTACAAGGGGCGCTGGTATACCGAACCAGCCACTCGAAGCCAGGTGCTGGGAATCGTGGGCGGACGGTTTCAAGCGCGTTTCCCCGGGGCCTCTCTCCACTATCTCGCAAAGATTGCGGAGAGCGAATCCGGCTCACGGCGAGAAGCCCTCGAAACCGAACTCGGCCGAAAGCATCACACACTCGCTCGACAGTTCTTCGAAGCGAAAGACGCAAGCAAGGCAGAACGCCACTACAGGGCAGCGCTTCGGTTTGCCCCGGCCAGTTCAGCAATCCACATCGACTTTGGGGCCATGTTAGGAGGCCTCGGGCGACTCGCGGAAGCAAAATCACAGTTCGAGCGTGCATTGGCACTCGATCCACAAAATTCCCTCGCACGCAGCAACTTGGAGCGCGTCAAAGAACTCCTGGCCCGGTAGCTCACCATACTTTTATTTGCGTGTTCGGAAAAATCCCTTGTTAGAGTTGTCTGAAATTGTTAATCAAATGACTGATGGAGATTCGCTGCGGCGGGAGTTCATCAAGATCACTAAATCCGTAAAACATAGACTATGAAAATCACTCCACTCCTCGCTGCCGGAACGTCACTGGCGCTATTAGGCACTGCAAGCGCCGTCACCATCGGCTTCGGCCCTAATGTCACGACTCCTGTGCAGGACACCATGTCCGACGGTACTAACAACCAGATGCGCCAGAACATCAATATCACCGATGTGGTGACACTGGGACCTGGAACGTATCAGGCGATCAGCTGGGACTACCAGGCTGCACCGGACGCCACCAACGGAGCCACCCAACCGGTGTTTCCGTTTCTGACCATCCTCAATGGCGCAGCCAGCCATACTGTCCTCGCCTTCGGATCCACGATCGATACCGAACCGGGCATTCAGAACCTGGTGGCCTTCGGAGGCACGAACAACACCTTCACCCTTACCTCGGACACCACGATTGCGGCAGGGGTTCAAAATCCAAGTGGGGCGGGGATTCAGAACAGCATAATGACGGACACCAGCTTTGGAGTCACCGATCACGCGAACAGCCTCAATTTTGACGAAGCAGGAGGAGTCGGAAATACCCTTGATAATTTTGGGCACGCAAACCTGACACGGACCTATGCCTTCTCGATCGAGGTGGTGCAGGTTCCCGAACCTTCGAGTGCTTTGCTCGTCTTTCTGGGTGGGGCCGTGGCATTCCGCCGCCGCCGCCAAGCCTAATTGACAGGATTCTCATTGAAACCGGGGCTCCGCGCCCCGGTTCATCGATTGCTACCCACGGACTGGTCGATCAGCTCTTTTTACAGAAAATAATTGCACTTCCCTTGAGACGGCAGTTCGAATGGGCTATCTGTCGACCTGGTCCATGGAAGTATTTCGTCATCGAGCAGGAGGCGTCGGGCGGGTCTTCGCCGCAGTAGCGACGGCCATCCTCGGAATCACCCTGCTTGCAGGTCTGAGTCCGAAGGATTTTTCATTTGATAATGCCGTTTCCCGCACCGCTGACCGACCGGGATTGGAATTCGGGAAATACGGTGTCGCAACGGCGTCAATGGGCCATAAAGAGGGGCCCCCGGCCCTTTCGGCCGGTGATGGACTGACCGTTGAACTTTCCGTCCAATTGGCAGATCCTCATCCTGACGCGGGAGGATTCATGTTTCTGATGCATGTTTATGACGGCGACGCCTCGTCGCAGTTTGTCATTGGGCAGTGGCGCTCGCATCTCATTGTCATGAATGGCGACGACTATAGCTACGAGCGTCGTTCGCCGCGCCTCTCGGTTGATCTTTCCAATGTTCTCGATGGTGTTGCTGACATTGCCGTCGTTTCAGACACTTGGGGAGCTAAAATCTATCTCAATGGCGTCCTGGCCGCTTCACGGGAAGGGGTTCACTTTACAATGCCGGAATCGGGAGATGCGAATGGCTTCACGCTGGCATTTGGCAACTCAGTGCATCGCAAGAATTCCTGGCCGGGAAAGCTGTATGGCTTCGCTCTCTGCTCAAGGGCGCTGCCGGAGAGTGAGATTGGACGCATGAATCACACGAGTGATCACTCGCGCTTTGAAGTTCTCTACCTGTTCGATCGTTTGGACGGTCCCAAAGACCTTGAAAACGATGCCTCGGGAAACGGCCGTCACTTGAGTATTCCCTCGAACACCTTTTTCATCCGCAGTGGATTTCTCGATGAACCGATTCTGCATTGGAATAGAGATGAGGGGACCCTGGAAGACGTGATCCTGAATCTTCTGGGATTCGTGCCGCTTGGATTCTGTCTGGCGTGGGCACTTTGCAAGAGCCGCGGATACCGGTGGACACGGACATGCGCGGTCGTTCTTCTCTCCGGTTTCATGTTGAGTCTGTTTTTCGAGCTGGTTCAGGCATGGATTCCCTCGCGCAGTTCGAGTTCACGAGATTTGATGTTCAACTCGCTGGGGGCGGGTCTTGGTGCCTTGGCGGCAATCTTCTGGTTACGGCTACCGCGACCTTGGTCGAGGACAGCGAATTGAGCCAAAGCCGACGTCCGGGACGGGGGGCGCATGAAAATTCCTGTCAACACGAGCGCCTGCGCCCGGTCACGGCACATCCCTTCTCATCAGCGCCCGCATTTCGTCTCGGTGACATTCTCCTGCCTCTATCCGGTAAGGCCGGATCTCTCCAGCAGGGCGGCTTGTTCGGGGTCGCGACCCATGAATTCGCGATACGACTCGTCGACGGGGCGGGAGTTTCCTTTGGCGAGGATTTCGCGACGGAAGCTCATGCCGGTATCGGCATTGAGAACGCCTTCTTTGCGGAACCGGGTGAAGGCGTCGGCATCGAGAACCTCGGCCCATTTGTAAGAATAGTAGCCGGCGGCATAGCCAACGGGTGAAGAAAAGAGGTGGTTGAAGCGACGAATCATCGACGGGCCCTGGGTGGAGAGCTTGGCTTTGTAGTCTGCGAGAATCTCGCGATCGACGTCATCGAGATCGCGGCCCATGTATTGATCGGGGTTGAGGTGGACTTCGAGATCGAGTTTGCCGAGGGCAAGCTGGCGCATGAAGGAGGTCGCCGACATGTAGTTGCGGGCTGCAATCATCTTCTCGAAGAGTTCTTCCGGAATCGTTTCTCCGGTCTCGTAGTGCTTGGCGAAGAGGTCGAGCGACTCCCGATCCCAACAGAAGTTCTCCATGATTTGGGAGGGGAGTTCGACGAAATCCCAGGGGACATTGACGCCGGCCAGTGACTTGATGGCGACATCGGAAAGGAGGTGGTGAAGAAGGTGGCCAAACTCGTGGAAGACGGTCTCGACTTCACGATGAGTGAGGAGGGCGGGTTTGTCTCCGGTGGGTTTCGACATGTTTCCGCAAATCAAGCCGAGGTGGGGGGTGCGTGGATTTGGAAGTCCGGTTTCGAGATAGTTCATCCAGGCACCACCACGCTTGGATTCACGCGGGTGCCAGTCGGCATAGAAGGAGCCCAAATGATCACCGGATTCGGAATCATGAATCTCGTAAAACTTGACCTCGGGATGCCAGGCCTCGGCCTCGGCTTGGGCGATTTTGATCCCAAATAGTTTGGAAGTGAGCGAGAAAAGTCCGTCCATGACCTGGTCCACCGGGAAGTAGGGGCGAAGGGCTTCATCATCGAAGTCATAGAGTTCCTTGCGGCGTTTCTCGGACCAGAAGGCGACTCCCCAGGGGTCCAGTGGACCGGATTCGCCTCCGGTCTTTTCGGCTTTGTAGGCCTGGAGTTCTTCCGTTTCCTCTTGGAAACGATCGGTGATTTTTGAGTGAAGATCTTCGGTGAAGCCGAGGGCTCCTTTTCCATTTTTCGCCATGCGTCGCTCGAGGACATGGTCGGCGAAGTTGTCAAAACCGAGGAGGGCTGCTTTTTCCTGACGGAGCTTGAGAATGCTCCAGGTGTTGTCGGAATTGTCGTGGTCGCCACCGAATCCGATGGTGCAGCCACCCTCCCAAATCTTTTTGCGCAGGGCGTCACTCCCGGCGTATTGCATCACGGGATACATCGAGGGAAACTGCTGGGTGAAGCGCCACTGGCCTTCTTTTCCTTTGGCCTTGGCATCTTCGGCAGCTCCGGCTTTGGCTGATTCGGGGAGGCCAGCCAGTTCGTCTTCATCTTCGACAAAGAGTTCCCAGGCATTGGTGGAATCGAGAACGTTCTCACCAAATTTCTGAGTCTCCCGGGCAAGTTCGCTGTTGATTTCGAACATGCGCTTTTTGGCCTCTGGCTCGAGGTCGGCTCCTGCGGCTTTGAAGTCGTCGCAGGTTTCCTTCACGAAGCGTTGCTGGATATCGGTGAGTTGTGAAACGGCCTCTGATTCGGCGAAGGTTTTGAGGATCTTCCAAAGATCGTCATCGAGCGAGATCGAGGAGGAGAATTCCGAAACAACCGGGAGCATTTCATTGAGGGCTTCGCGGAGATCATCGGAGTTGGCGACCGAATCAAGGTGGTTCACCCGGCCCCAGGATCGATCGAGATCTTCGGTGGCCGTCTCGAGCGCCCCGAAGGTGTTTTCAAAAGTGGCATCCTCCGGAGCGACGGACTTGACGGCCTCGATGTTGGCTTTGCCTGTCTCGATGGCTTTGGTGACATCGGCCGGGATGTGATTCGGGGTCAGAGTGGACCACTTGATGTGAAAGTCGGTCGAAAGGAAAGGATGGGAATCGCTCATGGCGGTGATGTAGACCATTCCCCGCGAATTGCAATGCAGGGGAGAGCGTTGGGCTTCGAATTGAACAAGAAAAACCCGCCTCTCGGATGAGGGCGGGTGGAGAGTGATAATGAGGACTTACTGGCCTTCTTTTTCGGCACCAAAGCCGCCTGGAAATCCACCAAGAATGCCATTGTTTTTAATTTCAAGGCTCTTCCGGTATTGCTCGAGCTGGTTGTCATCAAGCACAGGGCGGAGGGCCTCCACTTTCTGATCGATCTTCTTCTGGCGATTTTCCTGCATCCGCTTCATCATGTCCTGCGGGTTGCGGGGGGCTTCGTCGCCGTTTGAATCAGGGATGACTGTTCCGGCAACGCCGAGGTCTCCTGCATCGATATCGAGTTCGATCCCAAGTCCGTCGGTGACCATGGAGAGGATTCCCGATTCAGCTGAATTGTTTCCTGTCGATTCCTCGGCTTGCTTGTAGAGAACGTCGTAAGCGGCATCCTTTTGCTCCTGGGTCATGTCGAGGCTGCTGAGCTTGGCCAAATCCTTCAGGGCCTTGGCTTCGACTTTGTTGGCAAGTTCCCGCGTTTTGACGGCCTCGTGTTCCTCTTTTTGCTCGTCGGTGAGAATTTCGGCCAGCGCTTCGTCAAAGGTTCCATTTCCAGACAATTCAGCAAGTTTTGAGGGGTCAAAATCTCCCGACGTCATGGCAGAAACGTCACCGGGGCTTTCTTCGGCGGCCTTGCGGAGTGCGGCTTCCTGTTCCGGAGTGAGGTTGAGTTGGGCGACCAGCTTTGAGATCCGGGCGTCGAGCTTGGCCATGCGGCGCTTCTTCATCATATCGCCGAAGCGATTTTGATATTTTTCCATCTGCTCCCTTCGCTCGTCCGTCATTTCCCTGGGGAGGGTGCCTCCGGCGACCCGGGCGGAGGGCCTTCCGGTGCGGTCACTTTCTGTGACCGGGGGCTTTGAGGGGGGCGGCTCCTTGCGGTTCGAAGCCACCGGCGGATCAGCTTTGGCGGTCACGGTTTCAGCGGTTGCCGGGTCAGGTTTGGCAACCCAGCCAATGGCGATACCAATTCCGATACAGATGATTGAGAGAATAACGGGAAATTTCATAGGAAGGATTTACGCAAGGGAGAGCGAGGGATCCCGGCCGCTTCGTCTAAAAAATACCCCTCCTATCGTCCGGTTCCCGGCAGATAGCGGTAGTAAACCTCGAGCATGAGGGTGGCGAGGCAGGTGTTGTAGATGGTGCCGGCGGAGTGGTGGTTTCCGGGAGGCTGGGGCCAGGAGCCGTCCTTGTTTTGGTTTTTAAGGAGGGGCTCGCGGAACATGGTATTGTATTTTTTCCACGCCAACCCGCCTTCGTTGATCATGGCCTGGGAAGCATAATAGTGCTCGTAGTAATTGACCTTTTTCTTGAAATCAAAAGTCGAGTTTTTCGAGAGGTATTCGATGCCCTGGCGTGCGTCGATATTGCTTTTTCCCTTGTGTTGCTGCAGGCAAAGCACTCCTGCTCCGGTGAGGGCGTAGTGACTGCCGTTTTGGCTGCCCGCACTGGTTTTACTGTAGCCAAAGCCTCCACTTTTGACCTGGGTGTCAGTGAGGGAGGTTAATCCGTTCTTGATGATTTCGCGGAGGTTTTTGAAGTCGAGTCCGGTCGCTTGGGCGGCTTTGAGCGCTTGCAGGTGCCAGGCGGTGGTGGAGGTGTCCCAGCGTTTGTTTTCCTGATACTGGTAGTTCCAACCGCCGATGGGGTTCTGGTTGTTGAGGATCCATTGGACGGCGTCCCGGGTGACTTGGTCCAGGTTTGGGATATTGTATCCAAAGGCCTTGCTGAAGGTGTAGCATTCGCAGAGTGCGTAGGTGGCGATGGCGTGTTCGTAGCACCAGAGGCCTTTGGCATCATGGAAAAGGCGGCCGTTGTTTTTCAATCCTTTGTCAACGAGGTAGACGGTGGCACGGAAGACGGTGTCGCCGAATTCCTCGGAGAGAGGAGTTTCGCAATGACCGAGGTAGGCGAGGAGGGCGAGCCCGGTGATGCCGACCTTGCTCTTGTTGTGCCACGAGCCGTCCTTGTGCTGTGTTTTCTGGAGATAGCGAAGAGCTTTGACAACGGCATCGTCACATTCCCTGGTGCCGCCGGTGGTCGCGAGTCGCTGAAGCCGGTCGGCGGTATTGCAGCGCTTGCCGGGGGTGGCGGGGATGTTTCCGTAGTTGCCACCTCCGTCGAAGCCCTCTCCGTCGCCAATGCCGATTCCGTCGTCGAGTCCGAAGCTGTTGTTGTCGGTGGTCCGGATGGCCACCGGGACGGCGACCAGAGAGGTCGTGCTGGCCACGATGACCTTGGACGGGGATCCTCCTCCCGGAGGAGTGGGTTTGCGGATGAGTTCAACGTTCACCTTTTCGATGGTGACATCGTCCTCGGCTTCGGAGGGGGACGAATAAATGATCTGGGCGGGGATGACCTTGGATTCCAGGGCCATGTTGACGATGTAGAGGATGAGAGCAACCAGCGTCGTCAGAAGGAGGGCGATGATAAAGCTACTGATGGAAGCGGTTCGTCTTTGGGCCGCGATGCGTGCGATCGATTCTTCAGTGGGTTTGGCGTGGAGGCTCATGGATCAACGGAAGGTGTGGAGGTAGAACGAACGCATTTCGCACTTTCTTAGAAGGGTTTTTTTCCCGAGGGCCTTCAGATCATCCGCTTCGAGGTGAACCGGGTCAGGCCCCTTTTGAGCGGCATCGATGAGTTCCCGGAGGCTTGCGACCGGGGTTTCGACGAGCGATGCGAGGTCCTTTTCTTCAATCCGCCGGGAAGGGCTCGGCGGTGAAGCGGAGCCGGGTCTCATCAATGGGAGCGGCAGGGCGGGGAGCGACGCGTTCGGGGACGAACCGGACCACGCTGATCGCGATGGCGCTGGAGGCGGAAAGGAGGATGAGACCGGAGAGAATGATGGAGCCGCGGCGGCCGCCCTTTGAGAGGAAGATGATGCGTTCGCGAAGGGGGACATGGCCGGCCATGGCGAGGGAAAGAGGGGGAGCCGAGGCGGATTGGGCGACGTCGCAGAGGGCGTTGGCGTAGACGCGCGGGTCGGTGCCTTTTTCGACAAGGTGGGCGTCGCAGGCGTATTCGCACTGGGAAAGAAAAGTGCGCCGGAGCCACCAGACGGCGGGATTAAACCAATGGAGGACGCAGACGAAGTGGGCGAGGGTGGCCATCCAGAGGTCGCGTCGTTGGACGTGGCCGAGCTCGTGCAGGAGGGCCATTTTGAGAGTGTCGGGTGACCAGTCGGTGGAGCTCTCGGGCAGGTAAATGCGGGGGTGGATGAGACCGGAAACGACGGGGGAGGTGAGGCGGGGGTGGATGCGAAGATCGACGCGTCGCGAAATGTTGAGTCGGGCGAGGGTTTCCCGGAAGGCGGGGAGGTCGTTGGCAAGGCGGGATTCGCGATTCCAGCGTTGCATCGAGAGGACATCGATGAGTCCACGCATTCCGAAGAAGAGAAAGCCGAGGGTCCAGATGGCGGGGAGGATCCAGGGGTTGCCGGTTGAGGAGGGGGCGGGGTTTTCAGAAACGGTGACCGCGACTTTGGGGAGAAAGTTGAGGAGGGGGAGGACGAGAAGGAGCGCCAGGATGGCGACGGTGACGCGGGGATCGGTGGCGGGATTTCGACGCACGAAGACCCACATCGCGAAGGCCGCGAGGAGTGAGAAGACGAGCGAGGGGAGGAGCATGGCTTGGTGCTACTCGATGAGTTTACGGATGTCGGCGATTTCTTTTTCGCTGAGTTGTTGGTCGGTGGGGTCGAGGAGGGCTGCCACGAGGTTTTCGGGTTTGCCTTTGAAGAAGGTGCCGAGGAGGTTTTTGAGGGCAGTGCGTTTGGCCTTTCTCTCGGTGATGACCGGGCTGTAAAGATAGCGGCGTCCTTCCTTGGAATGTTTGACCATGTCCTTGTTTTCGAGGGTGGCGAGGAGGGCCCGCACGGCGGAGTAGGAGGGAGGGTCGGCGAGCTCGTCCTGGACGTCCTGGGCGGTGGCTTCGCCGAGGCGATAGAGGATGTCGAGGATCTGCCGTTCGCGTCGTGAGAGTTCACCTTTTTCGAGACGATTCATGGCGAAAAGGTAATAGGTGCTGGAAAAACTGCAACATAAATGTTGGAAATTCAGCATTATTTGGTTTGGGGGTGAGAAGGGGATAGGGTGGTGGTTGTGGGACCTGGCAGATGGCTTTTGGCGATTGGCTTTTCGTTTTCTCGGTTGGAGGGCGGAGAAACGTCGAACATCCAACGCTGAACGTGCAATTTTGAATGGCTTGGTTGAGGAGCCGGGTGGGTGGCGGCTTGGGCTTTGTTTAGGGTTTTGGAATGGCGGTTGAACTTGTTGGGGGTTGGGGCTAATTACGGATGTGATATCGCTTGGCGGAGGGAATTCTTTTGGTGACGAGATGCGGATGGTTTTTTCGGAGACCGGTTTGCTCTCGAAGTCTCCGGATTTTGAATACCGCGCCGAGCAGCAAGAGATGGCGGGGGAGGTGGCGGATGCCCTGGAAGGTGAGCGGTCTTTGGTCGTTGAGGCAGGGACGGGGGTTGGGAAGTCGTTGGCTTATCTGATTCCGGCGGTGGAGTATGCGATCCGGGAGGGGAAGAAGGCGGTGATTTCAACGCATACCATCAATCTGCAGGAGCAGTTGATTGGGAAGGATTTACCGATTGTGCGGAAGTTGTTGGCGGAGCCCTTTGAGGCGGCTTTGTTGAAGGGGAGGGGGAATTATCTTTGTCCCTTGAGGATGCGTCGGGCGATGGACAATGGCGGGGATCTTTTTACCTCGAGCGAGCAGGAGGAGTTGATGGAGATTTGGAAGTGGGCGGAGTCGACGCGGGATGGAACGAAGAGTGATCTGAATTTTGAGCCCTCGTTGAAGGTGTGGTTACAGGTGTGCAGCGAGTCACAGATCTGCACGCAACGGACGTGCGGGCCGCGCGGGAATTGTTTTTTTCAGGAAGCGCGAAAATTTGCCCAAAGCGCGAGGGTCCTGGTGGTGAATCACAGTTTGTTTTTCTCGCTTCTGAATCCCGAGGAAGAGATGAACGAGAACGAGTCGGGCTTTTTGGTGCCCAATGATTTCGTGATTTTTGACGAGGCCCACACGCTCGAGGCGGTGGCGGCGAAGTCGCTGGGATTGCGTTTAAGTCAGGCGGGATTGCGCTTTGACTTACAGCGGCTGTATCATCCAAAAACGGGGAAGGGCTTGCTGAAATACGCCCGCGCCGAGGAGGCGATGGCTTGTGCCCAGAAAGTGCTGAATGAGGCGGATGCTTTTTTTGACGAAATTGGGGAGGCGGTGACTTTTGGGGACTGGGGAAGGGAGTGTCGGGTGCGGAATCCCGACCTGGTTGAGAACACGCTGGCGGCACCCTTGCGGGAGTGTTGGACGGCGATTGAGGAAGTGGCGGAGGAAACGGATGACGATACGCGGAAGGGGGAATTGATGGAAGGCGCGCGGCGGTTGCGGGAGATGCACGGGGGGCTCAAAATGTTCCTCGATCAGGAGGATGGCGGGAGTGTCTATTGGGTCGAAAAATCGGGATACGAAGGAACTTCGTTCACCCTCAATGCCGCGCCGATTAAGGTTGCGGACCGGTTGCGCCCTTTGTTGTTCGGGCCGGATAAAACGTGCATTATGACCAGTGCAACCCTGGGGACGGGCGATGATCAGTTGACGTATTTTCGGGAGAGGATTGGCGCGCAACACGTTCCGGCGGTGAAAATTGGAAGTCCGTTTGACTATCAAAAGCAGATGGCGATCTATGTCATGAAATCGATGCCTGATCCACGGGATGATGCCTACGAAGGGATGCTGATCCATTGGATTGAGCGCGTGGTGAAAAAGTCGGAGGGGCGGGCCTTTGTCTTGTTTACAAGTCACCGGCTCTTGCGCTCGGTGGCCGAGAGTATGGAAGAGTTTTTCGATGACCATGGCTGGACCTTGCTCGCGCAGGGGATGGGGATGCCGAGGCAGAAGATGGTGGAGGAGTTTCGGAGCGATGTGCACAGTGTGCTCTTCGGAACCGAAAGCTTTTGGGCCGGGGTCGATGTTCCGGGCGAAGCGTTGAGCAATGTGATCATTACGAGACTCCCCTTTGCCGTGCCCGATCACCCGCTGACGGCGGCGCGCCTTGAGGAAATCGAAGCGGAAGGCGGGAACCCTTTTATGCAGTATTCCGTCCCGGAAGCGGTGATCAAGCTGCGCCAGGGCGTGGGGAGATTGATTCGGACGAAGAAGGACGAGGGCATGGTGGTGATCCTGGACAATCGCGTGGTGACGAAGCGCTACGGAAAAACCTTTTTAGCGGCCCTGCCACCGGCGCCGGTGAAGATTGTCTCTTGATTTCAGACCGCAAGGGCCTCGCTGAGCAGGGAAGCGGGCCATTGATTGGGCGCGGTGGGGGTGTTGCCAAGGAAGCCGTAGTTGAGGAGTGAGCCCGCCTTGGCCATGAGTGGTCTGGCGGCGGCACCAAGAGGGCCCATTCCCATGATGGAAAGTGGAAGGTGGGAGCAGGCTTCAAAGAGGAGAAGTTGAACTCTGATATCACTTTGGGAATTCGCCATAAGAGCGAATTTATGGATGTCGGCACGGTCATCGAGCTTGAGCCCCAACTCATCCAGAGGGGGGGTTGTTTTGAAATCATGGAATGAGCCAACGACGACAACGCCCTCTTTTTTTGCTTCTTGGATGACTTCCTCCAACGGGTCGAAATCGCGTAATTCGATATCGATAAATGAGGCGTGGGGAATGAGGGTCCGGTAGGCCTTGGCCCGCTCCGGAATCGTCCAGTCGGATTGCCCGCCTTCGAGAGGGCCTCTCGCCGTCACGAGAAGGGGGAGGGGGGCGTTTTTCGCGAACTCAACGACGTCCTTGCCGCACCCCAGGGAATCGAGTCGTAATTCGATGACGTCGCATCCGGAGAGGCTTGATTGAAGCGTCCTTTTTTCCGCGATCGCACCCACGACGAGCGGCTTTTTGGCCGACAAAAAACCTTTGATTTTTTCGCGATGCGTCATGGGGAAAGCTTGGGGTGGCGGATCCGATTTTGTCAAAAATCTTCGTTCAGAATCACCTACCCCTGTCAATCGCTAAAAAAAGCAAGAGAATCCCAGTTTTTTGCTAGCCGTGCCCCACCTCGATTTCCTAGGTTCCTTGAAACCTTTCAACAATTTTATGATCAAGCAGAGAATCTCCAAAACTTTCCTCCCCTTGGCGTGTGCGATCAGTCTGTCCGGTGTTGCTCTGGGCCAGCTCGAAGTCTCCAAGGATGCCAAGTTCTCCGTCGATGACCCGCAGTTCACCACCCTGCAGTCTCCGACCATCAGCGATGGCAACAGCAAAAAATTCCGGCCCAAGGATTGGCTGGAGGTTGAAGTGAAGCTGAAGGTGCAAAAGCTCGCAGATGAGCCCGAGGACAAGTATCTCGATGAAATCAAAGTCAATTGGCACATCGTGGTGAAGGGGCAGGACCGCAAGGCCTACAAGATCAGCAAGACGGTCACCCACGTGAACATTCCGACCGACGAGGAGGTTTATGTCTCAATTTACCTTTCTCCCAACACGCTCAAGCGCATCACCGGCAAGGAAAAAGCCAGCAAGTCGGATCTCGAGGCCATCGGCGGCGAGATCGAATTGAAAGGATCCATGGTTGGCTTCTTTAGCCACGGTGAAAAGGCCGGTTGGTGGCGCAAGGCGCTGAAGGGCGTTGAAGCGACTTCCAAGTTCCCCCTTCTTAACAAAACCCAGACTCCTTTTGCTCCCCTTTGGTATGATCGTTACGCCGAGGTAAAGCCAAAGAATGACTAATTTTTCCATGCTCCGTAAGGGGCATTTACTGAAGCGCCCGGTTCATTCCGGGTTTGTTCGGTTTTTACAATCTCTCCACTCCAGACCACACACAAACTACCATGGCTGAACAACAGTCGATTATTGCACTCAACATCGGTTCCCAGCGGATTTCAATGGGCGTTTTCGCCCCAACCAAGAAAGGCTTGGTTCTTAAATCCTACGGAGCAACCAGTATCCTCGCTGATCCGGCCACCGAAGCCGCGCGTATTCCGCAAGTTCAACTCGCCATCAAGGAGCTCGCCAAGAGTCTCAAGGTTGGGAGTCAGAAGGCCGCCTATGCCCTCTCGGGGCAGTCGGTCTTTGTCCGTTTTGTCAAGCTGCCTCCTTTGGAGACCGAGAACATGGGCGAATTGGTCAAGTTCGAGGCCCAGCAAAACGTTCCTTTCCCGATCGACGAAGTTGTCTGGGATTGGGAGAAGCTGGAAACCGGCGGAATCGAGACCGAGGTGGTTCTTGTTGCCATCAAGTCCGATTCTCTGAATGACCTCAACACGGTCGTCGCTGAAACAGGATTGGGAACCCGTCTTGTTGATTGCGCTCCGATCGCTCTCTACAACGCTTTTCGTTACAACTATCCCGGCATTGAGGAAAGCATTCTCCTTCTCGATATTGGGGCGAAAACCTCCAATCTCATCTATGCGGATGGTAAAAAATTCTTCACGCGTTCGGTCGCGATTGGTGGGTCTAATCTCACCAGTGCGATTGCCAAGGATTACAATGTTTCCTTTGCTGAGGCGGAAAACAGCAAGCTGACCAGTGGTCTTGTCACTCTTGGTGGCGGTCACGCCGGCCAGCTTGATGAGTCAACGGCCGCTCTTGGCACCGTGATCCGCAATGCTCTGACCCGCCTGACTGCGGAGATTCAGCGCACCAATACCCTCTTCAAAACCCAGCAGGGAGGCAATGCCCCTCAAAAGGTTCTTCTTGCAGGTGGCACCGCCAATTTGCCTTACCTTCGTGAATTCCTCGAAGAAAAGCTCAATCTCCCCGTCGAGACCTTCAATCCCCTCCAGCGGATTTCTGTTGGGAAGGGTGTGGATGTCGATGCTTTGGGGCGCGAAGCGCACCAACTTGGTGAAATCGTTGGTCTTGGACTCCGTGCCTCGGAGAAAGCCGAAATTTCCATTGATCTCGTTCCCGACGCCGTTCAGGCCCAGCGGGACATCACCCGTCGCAAACCAGCCCTCATCACCGCGTCGTCCCTCTTCCTGGTAGGCCTTGCCGCTTGGGCAGGCTTCAAGTCCAAGTCGGTCGGTGATGGCGAAAAGTATCTTGCCGGCCTCGAACAGGAGTCAATCACTCTGAATCAACCGGCCCGCAAGATTGAAAGCCTTCTCAAAAATGAAGAGCAAACAGATAAGCTGGTTCGGTCCTATGCTGCTGCCGAGAACGGTCGCCTGAGCGTGGTCAATCTTTGGAATGATATTTCCAAGCAATTTGTCAGCGAAAAGGTCTGGATCACCGATATGCAGTTGCGGTCGGGATTCACCCTCGAAGGAGACGGAAAGAGCGATCCCATCATGAACGAAAGTTTCGACACCGCCAATTACGGTAACACCGTCATGATGAGCGGCGAAGGAAAAGACGCTGCGGATTGTGTTTCGATCAAGGGACTTCACCTCGACAAACAATCCGAAGTCATCGACATCGTAGCCCGCCTGCGAGGGTCGGAATTGCTCTCTTTCGAGTGGGACGATGAAAAGATCCCCGACAGCCGAATCATTAAGGATATCATGGCAGCGCCCTCGGCGGAAAATAATGATTATGCAGCTCCCTTCGAGCTTCTCATTCCTCTCAAAAAGCCCATTCAACTCAAGTAACACACACCGACACAAATCATTATGACTTGGTTCAAAGAAAACAAGTTCCTGGCAGGGCTGATCGCAATCACTGCATTCCTGGCCGCCGTCTTCATCTTTTTCGGGCTCAACTCCGAAAAGAAGTTGGAAGAAGTAAAAGCTCAGATCGAAACGAAGAAAGCGAATCTTCAGAAGATGAAGAGTCTCGATCCCTTTCCAACGATCGAAAGCGCCAAAGCCAAAGGAGAGAATCTGAAAGCGGTCATCAAGGACGCCAACGAGGCTCGTGAGAAGCTGATCGCCTTCCGCCCTGAAAAGCTTGATAATGTTTCCGGAAAGGATTTCTCAGAAAATCTTTCCGCAACAGTGTCAAAGGTGAAAGAACTCTTCCCTGAGGACGGGGGGCTTCCTGATAATTTCAACCTTGGTTTCGAAGCCTACGCGGTGGGTCTCCCCAAGGAGGAGGCTACCGGGATTCTGACCTACCAGTTGGGAGCTTTGGAATATCTTTTCACCGAGCTTTCGCAAGCCGGTGTTGAAGAGGTTTTGAATCTTCATCGTGCCAAGCTTCCCGCCGAAAACGGAGAACCTTGGCCCGACGCCGTCGGAGGTAAGCCCGGTGTCAGAAAGCGCACCGGTGCTGGTTCGGGTCGTCCCAAGACCACCCGGAGGAAATCCGCCCCCCGTGGAAAAGGTCGGACGAAGGCCGCCGCTGAAGTGCTCCCTCCGGTTGCGCACCGCATGCCGATTGAGCTTTCCTTTAGGGCGCCCGAGGGCGCGACCCGCGACTTTTTGACCAAACTCGCCAATTCGGATCAATACTTCTTTGAAGCCCGTTTGGCCCGCGTCAAGAACCCCTCACCCATCCCAACCGCCGGCAAGTCTGCTTCCGCTGCAAAGCCCAAAGAAGACGACTTTGGCGGAGGTCTTGAAATCATCGGAGAAGAAACCGACGTGACCGAAGAGGACGAGCCTGCGCGTAAGATTCTCGATAAGGTCTCCGGTGGCGATGACTTGGTGGTATTTCTCCGTGCCGACCTGCTCCTCTTTATTGAGGAGCAGAAATTCCCAGAACTCAAATAAAACACCTACGAACAAATGTCCTGGATAAAAGAAAACTACCACATTGCATCCCTTGGTGGCGGCGCCCTCGTTCTCGTGGGCCTCGGCTACCTCGGATACGGTGCAAATCAAGCGGAGAACGAAGCGTTTGATGCCAACAGCCCGCCCAAGAAGACAAACGTCACTGCCAAAGGTGGTGACGTCGCCCTTGGGCTTACGAAGTCGCTCACAGAGGTGAATCCCGCTGTGCAACAAAAGATGAAAACCGGTCGCCCGGTTGATCTTTTCACGAGCGTGAATCTCTATACCAAGGATGGCAGAACGAGCGACCTGCTGGATCTTCTTACGATGCCGGACCCGGTCCACCCGCCCATTCCCAATCAATGGTGGGTTGATCATCGCATTGACCCTTCCTATTCCGACTCTCCCCAGCGGGATCAGGATGGTGACGGATTTACAAATCTGGAGGAGTTTACCGACAAGACCGACCCCAATGATGCCAAGGATCTTGGAAGCCTCGTCAATAAGCTTGAGGTGGTGACCGTCGAAAGCGACATGTGGCTCCTTCTCTTCAAGAGCGTTCTTGGTGAGGGTTTTCAATTTGACCTGCTCTACAAACCGTTTGGAGGTCGTTCGGAAACCAACCGAATCCCGGCATCCGAAGCCATTGCAAAAGGGGACACCTTCTTCAAAGAAGATCCCGGTAAGGCACGCTTCAAGTTGAAAGACATCGAAGCCCGGGAAGAAGACGGACCAACCGGTCGTCGCCCCCGCAACTGGGCGATCATTGAAGACCTGAGTGAGCAAAAGAAAGGCAAGACTTACGAGCTGATGTTCAATCTGCCGCCGGTCCAGCGCCCCGGTTCCACGCAATACGATCATAACGTCGTCTTCAGGCTCAATGCCATTGGAGAAGAGGGGAACCAGTTCAAAGTTGAGGAAAGCGGTTCCTTCTCACTCCCAGGCGGAGGAGAGGAGAAGTCCTACAAACTCATCGAGGTCAAACTTGAAGCTCCCGGCCCGGCCGTCCGCAAAGCAGTTGCGGTGGTTGTGCAATACGAGGTCGACGGTGAGACAAAAACCCGCGAGATTCCCGTTCCTCAGTCAAAGTAATCACTCAAATTCATCAAAATCAAATCCCGGGGCTGGGAAGTTTGAAGGAAAATTTCAGGTTTTCGAAAAAAAGCTTCCCTCCCCCCCCACAAATCAACGATAAATCAATCAGATCATGCAGAAGAGACACACACACCTAAACCAGCGTACCATGTTTGCCCTCGCGGCACTTGTGATTGCGCCGCTCTCAGTCGAGACGGGATATGGTCAAGGCGACTTGGCAGGCCAGGAGAAAATCCGACGTCAATTGGCCGTGACCCAGTCCGACGAACTCCTCAAGGACGGTCGAAAGGCCTACGCCGAAGGCGACTACGATACCGCTGCCCAGAAATACCGGGAAGCTCTCGATACCCTTCCCCACGGAACTGCGACCGCCGATCGCCGGGCAGTTCTTAATGCTCATTTCCAGGACGGCGCAATTGCGCTGACCCAGAAGCAACGCCGCCTTGGAAAATATGAAGAGGCCCGGGACCTTCTTAACGAAGTTGAAGCGAACGATCCTGGCAACATGGCTGCCAAGAAGGGTCTTGAGTATCTTGATGACCCTATTCGCACGAATCAGGGGCTCACCTACGCACATTCACAGAATATCGATAAGGTCCGTCGCAATCTCTATAAAGGAGAGGGCTTCTACGATCTTGGTCTTTATGACAAAGCTGAGGAAGAGTTTAAGAGTGTTCTTCGCATCGATCCTTACAACAAGGCGGCCCGTCGCTGGATGGAGCGTTGTGCTGCCATTAAGTCCGACTATTACCGTGCGGCCTACGACCAAACCCGGGCACAGATGCTCATGGAGGTTGACCGCGCTTGGGAACTTGCTGTTCCTCCGGTAGGACAAGGTCCCGATCAAGGACCAACGATCGATATCACCGATGCAGGCGCCCGTAGTATCACTGCTAAGCTGAATCAGATCATCCTTCCCGAGCTCAAGCTCAATAACAGCACCGTTGAGGAGGCTGTTGAATTTCTTCGACTTCGTTCCATCGAGCTGGATACCACGACATTGGATGAGACCCAAAAGGGAATCAACTTCGTGGTTCGGACACCAAAGACTGTCAACGAAGATGGTGGTGACGCGGGCGATGCCGGCGGACTGGGAGCAGAAGACGGCTTCGGTGCCGCGGTTGACCCGAATGCCACCTTGATCAAAAAGCTGGACCTTAAAAACGTCCCTCTTCGCGTTGCCCTCCAGTATATCTGTGATGAGGCCAGCCTTCGCTTCAAGATTGACGAATTCGCAGTCACTCTTCTTCCGATCACCAGTGAAGAAGATGAGGACGTTGTCCAGCGTCGCTGGACCGTTCCTCCCACCTTTGAAACTTTCATCACGACAAGTGGTGGTGGTGGTAGCGGGGATGGCGGTGGCGGTGAGCCCGATCCCTTCGATACCGGCTCCGATGGCGGTACTGGTGGGATTAAGCCACGTGAGGACATCACGACTTTGCTCAAGAAGAATGGAGTTTCCTTCCCTGCTGGCGCTTCCGCCAGTTTCCTAAGGGGATCAAGCACGCTCATCGTGCGCAATACTCCAACCAACCTCGAGTTGATTGATGGGATCGTGATCGCTGCCCAGGGCGACACTCCGCGTCAGATTCGTGTCACTACCAAGTTCGTCGAGGTCTCCCAGGAGAACGGCGAAGAACTTGGCTTTGACTGGATTGCAACGCCATTCGGAGTTGGCAGCAACTACTTCCTCGGAGGTGGAACGGTTGGAAGCGGAACAGCCCGCAGTAATCAGGACTTCATCGGAACCGTGAACCGGGTGAACATCCCCGGAATTCCCGCTTCTCCGCAGCAGAACGTATCCAACATCATCACTGCCGGAAACCGCAGTGGTGCTGCTGCGGTCAACCGCAACAGCATTGATGCGATCCTGAACAATCCCCAGCGGACGGCTCAAGCCACCAGCGTGGCTCCTGGAATTCTCTCAATGACCGGTCTTTTCAGTAGCGGTCAGGTTCAGATGATCATGCGCGGCCTTTCCCAGAAGAAAGGTGCTGACATTATGACTGCTCCAAGTGTCGTTGCTCTTCCCGGACAGAGTGCCACCATCGAGATCATTCGTGAGTTTATTTACCCAACCGAATACGAACCACCCGAGCTTCCTAACCAGGTCGGTGGTAACGTCGGCGGTGGCGGCGGTAACGTTGTTGGCGGTGGCGGTGGTGCAGGTTTCCCTGTGACTCCGGCAACTCCTTCAGCCTTCGACACCAAAAACACCGGTGTCACTCTTGAAGTGGAAGCCCAGATCGATGCCAATGACAGTATCATCGAGCTCCGTTTCACGCCAACCATCGTTGAATTCGAAGGATTCGTGAACTATGGCAGCCCGATCACCGCTCCTGCAACGGACGCCCTCGGAAACCCTGTTCAGATTGTCATCACCGAGAACCGTATCGAGATGCCCGTCTTCTCGGTCCGCAAGGTCAAGACCGGTCTTACCATCTATGACGGCTACACGGTCGCTGTTGGTGGTCTCATGCGTGAGGATGTTCAAAGTGTTGAGGACAAGGTGCCCATTCTTGGTGATCTTCCCTTCATCGGACGTCTTTTCCAGACCAAAGCGCAAAACCACATCAAGAGTAACCTCATCATCTTCGTGACTGCTGAGATCATTGATGCCACCGGTCGTCGCGTGAATGGGGGAGATAATCCTGCTGTGAGTGGTCCTTCCGATGTTGGTGTTCCAGCTGATACAATTGGAGTTCTTCCAGTCCAGTAATTAAGGGGATTCGAAAATCTTCAAAGCGGGATCTGCGATGCAGGTCCCGCTTTTTTGTCTCCCGGTCGAGTGGACAGGGTTGTTTTGTGATGGCCCTTTTCTATTATTCCCATCAAATGAACATTTTGGCGCTGACAGGAGGAATTGCCACGGGAAAGTCCACGGCCGGGAAGATCATGCGGAGACTCGTGCCAACGATGAAATTCTTCGATTCTGACGAATCAGTGCAGAATTTGCTCTCTTTAAGGCCGGTCCTCGAGGAGATCTCGGTCGAGCTGGGTGAGTCTGTGATTCGGGACGATGGATCGTTGAATCGCGCTCAGTTGAGGGAGTTGGTCTTTGGAAATCCGGTGCAGCGGGAGAAGCTGGAAGGGGTGCTCCATCCAAAAGTGCGAAAGGAATGTCTTGAGCTACGTGAGAAATGTTCTAAGAATCCCTCAACGACGCTGTTTGTCGCTGATGTGCCGCTTCTTTTTGAGAGCGGATTTGACTTTGATCAGGAGCTTAATCTGGTCGTGGCGACTTCCGAAGCCACGCAACGAACCCGCCTCAAGGCTCGGAGTCACTTCGAAGACAGGATGATTACATCAATCCTCAGAGCGCAACTTCCCATCATGGAGAAGGTCGCCCGGGGAGATGTCGTTTTTTGGAACGAAGGTTGTCTCGCTCAATTGGAGCGCCAGCTTTCAAGATTCCTAATTTTACCTTCTATTTCATGACTGACGAGCAAGAGCCCATCGAACCCGCGGAACTCCCCGAAGATTCTTCCGCTAAACCAACCTCGAAAAAAACTGCCAGGAAGGCGGCCAAAAAAACGGTGAAGAAAGCCGCGAAGAAGGCTGCTAAAAAGGCGACGAAAAAGGCGGCCAAGAAAGCGGTGACAAAGACCGCGAAGAAGGCGGCCAGGAAGGTCGCTAAAAAGGCGGAGGTCGAGGTTGAAGCCGAGCTTGAGCTTGTGCTCGAGATTGAGGAGGTCAAGGTTGTTGAACCAGTCACTGAAGAGAGTGCTTTTGCGGAAGCCGAGGCCGCCGAGATTGCGGCCACCCAAGCAGCCGAGGCTGCAATGAAGGCGGCGGAGGTCGCACGGGCTGCTGCCGAGAAGGCCGCAAAGGCCGCTGAGGAAGCGCGGAAAAATGCAGCGGCGAAGAAGGCCGCAGTCAAAAAAGAGGAGAAAGCCAAAGAAGATCAAGAGGAAGAGAGGGCCGGTGCTTCTAAAGGAGAGATCGCGGTGATTGAAGAAACTCCGGTATCCGGGGAAACGTCTAAAGAACAGGAGGCGCGAAAGCCAAGGCCGAAGAGGGAGGAAACTCCGCCTCCGCCCCCTCCCGAGGTCCCCGACGAGGTGGATCTGAATGAATTTAGAAACGAACCACTGGGTGATCTCTATGATGAGGTTGAGCGTCTCCCTGTGCGCATCCCGAATACCGTGACCCGGGCCCAATTGGTCTTTACGATCTTGTCGTGTTACGCCACCCACGGAACGCGCATTGTCGGTGAAGGAGTGGTCGAGTTCTCAGGTGGAAGCTTTGGTATGGTGAGGGATGAAGCCAGGAGTTTTCGAAGTTCGGCGGATGACATTTATCTTTCGACCCAGATTCTGCAGGGTCACGGTTTGCGGGAAGGGCAACGGGTCAAGGTTGTGGTCCGTGAGCCAAGGCACCGTGACAAGTTTTTGTCTGTTGACGAGGTGTTGGAAATCGATGGATGTCCCGTGGCTGAATACGAGCAGCCGCTTCATTTTGATTCGCTGACTTCGTTGTTTCCCGAGGAGCGTTTTGTTCTGGAGGGAGACGATGACGGCGCCGGTCTTGCGACAAGGGTGGTTGATTTGGTGGCTCCACTCGGAAAAGGGCAGCGCGGATTAATTGTCGCTCCGCCACGTGGCGGAAAGACCATTCTACTGAAGCAGATTGCAAAGGCTCTCCAGATTAATGCCCCAGAGGCGGAGCTGGTGATTTTACTTTTGGACGAGCGCCCCGAGGAAGTGACCGACTTTGAGGAAATGGTGGGGCAAAATGTTTTTGCTTCGACCTTCGATGAGCCCTCAACGCGTCATGCCGAGGTGGCTAATCTCGTCCTGGAGCGTTCCCGCCGTTTGGTGGAGCAGGGAAGGGATGTCGTCATTCTTCTGGACAGCCTGACGCGACTTGCCCGCGGCTATAACAATGCTTCAAGGGGAGGGCCGATTGGTTCCGGTGGAATCAATCCAAAGGCGATCACAGAAACGAGAAAGTTTTTCGGCGCCGCCCGGAATGTTGAAGAAGGAGGAAGTTTGACGATCCTGGCGACCTGCTTGGTTGAGACTGAAAGTCGGCTGGATGATGTCATTTTTGAAGAACTCAAAGGAACTGGAAACATGGAAGTGAGATTGGATCGGGAACTCGCCGAACAGAGGATCTATCCCGCGATCCACATTCCCCAAAGTGGCACCAGAAATGATGACCGCCTCTATCATCCCGACGAACTCCCGAGGGTGCAGGAAATTCGCAGGCATCTCGCCAGTTTGCCAATTGGCGAAGCCATCCAGACTCTTTTGAGGAATCTGGCCCGCACAAATACCAACACTGAACTCCTTTTACAGGGCATGCGCTGATTTTGCGCTTGTCGCATTTGTTTCCTGCCCGTTAGTCTCCTCAAAAGCAAATACACACGCTTATCTCTTTTGTCGGATCCTAAATCCGGCAAATGCGACTTTTCCGGTTGCTTGGGATGAGAATACCATGTAAATGCATTGCAACACCTTCGAACATGAACATCGCAAGATCGACAACCGCCTTAATTGGCGCCTTTTCTCTTTCCGCAAGTTTGGCTCACGGACAAGCCCAGCTTTTCTTTCAGGACGTCAAAGCTTTCAAGCAAATCGGGCCCAACCAGTCTGAATATCAAGGTGGCTCCTGG
Organism: uncultured Verrucomicrobiales bacterium; assembly: GCA_937916505.1. Lineage (GTDB taxonomy): Bacteria > Verrucomicrobiota > Verrucomicrobiia > Verrucomicrobiales > Akkermansiaceae > SW10. The sequence continues at coordinate 36,460 of CALFSW010000173.1, forward strand.
AATATCCGCCTCCTTGATGGTGCGATTTTTTTCCTGCCTTGCTGGGCTAACTTTGGGCCCATTTATACCCAGCCGACAACGATCCCGCCTTGTCAGAGTGGAACGACTGGATTGATCACTGAAGGCGATTTGGATGGCGATGGGGTTCGCGATGTGGGTTTCTACCTCTCGATTACCCAGCCAATTCCAGCCCGTCAGGTTGAGCCTTTTCAGACCGGTTTGGTCGAACTTTTTGCGGGCCCTCCTTCCTCTCTGCCACGCCCGCTCGGTGGCTTTAATTGGCTCGATACCAGTGTGGTTGCCTTCTATGACCTCGTGAACGACCCCATCAACGGCGTCGGCTATGAAGTCACGGTTTACGACTCCACCCGCCCATACGAAGCCGGAGCGGCCGGCTTGGAACAACATCGGGACGAGATTGTTCCAGGAATCTACACCTTTTCGTTCCCTACTCTGGGATCCGATGAGGTCGATCGGCAAAATTTCTACGTCAATGCTCCCCATCGCGAGATGGTTGAAATGGTGCCCGGACCGGGTGGGCGTGATGTTGTGAGTGGCGGAATCGGGGTCGGGAATGATTTTCGTCTTACGAATGACGACCGTTGGCATGATGGCGTTCAAGAGTTTGATCCCCGAATCATTTTTGATTTTCAATGGGAGGGTTTAAATACCCAGACATTTTTGGCGGGTGACCGCATCTTTTTCTCTGTGCGAGAGAGGGATTCCGACCGGATTCGGTTCCCGCCTATTCCGGATCCGGTTCCGGGCAACCCCCATTTCCCCCAGTTGATCGGAAGTAGTCAACTCGGGATTCCTTCCGGCTATGAACTTGGGCCGGATTTCTTCGGGCCAGACCGTGAAATGAGAGTGGAAGTTGAGTTTCGTCGAGAGCTCCCTTCCGGGAATACTACCGATATTTCCAGTCGTATCTACCGTTGGGACATTGATTTGATCGACACTTATGACGGCTTTAAATTGAATGGCTTTCCTGTCACATCAAGTGAGCTGCTCATCGCGCCTGAAGCGGATTACGATGGTGATGGATTTACCAACTTGGAGGAATTTGGATTCCAGACGGATGTTCTGGATCCTGCTTCCGTTCCCAATCCCACTCCGGTTCTCGATGCCTTCACCAACCAGTGCATCCTTGATATTCCCAAGCGTCCCGGCATTGGTTCTCGCTTGAAGTATCAGGTTCAGTATTCCTTCGATATGGAAACCTGGGTCACGATCGAAGCGGGAGATCCGAATTGGTTTATCGTCTTTGATAATGATGAGCTGCTCAGTGTTCTCAGTCGTCGCCCTGCCTCTATCAACCCTTGTTTCGTTCGCGTGCAGTTTGAGAACTCCTAGTCTGGTAGACCTTTGCTTTCTCTCAATTCGCAACACTAATTTCCTCGGTTCTGTTATGAAAAATTCTTCAAAAACTCTCCTCTCTCTTCTAGCTCTCACGGGATCCGTCTTTAGTCAGACGGCTTCAAGTTTGGTCAGCGTCCCGGCTCCGACATCCGGGAGCCATCAATTCACGCAAAACGGAAAGTCATCCGACCTATCCCTCTGCACTTACGAAATCTGTTTCATGGACGAGAGTGGTCGTCTCAAAATTGAGCCGGTTGCTGCCGGTTCAATGTCTGCAATTATCCATCAGGCATCTCAGCCTGATCAGGAAAAATATCTCGTATTTTATCCGGTGGGGCAGGAGAGGAATCCCAACGCCCGTCGCGTCTTGCGAAACCGCTACCTTGTGAATTTGTCAGAAGATGCTGATCTGGATGCCATCAAGGAGCGTTGTGGAATGAAGTCAATTCGTCGTGCGAGAGCCGGTTCCACCATCGCAGTTTGCGAGGAGGAGTCTGCCGGACGGGCTTTGGCTCAATTGACGAATGTTCTCTCCGATCCACAGATCGTAAGTTCCGAGCCATTGTTCGCACGGAAACGATTTAAGAGAGCAGTTCCAACCGACCCGTTTTATGATAACGTGGGTGATGACGCCCGCCCCGATGGGGTTTATCAGTGGTATCTGAACAATGTGGGGGCCAATGGTGGAACCCCTGACATCGATATCAATCTTGAGCCAGCCCTGGATCGTGCGACGGGGAACGGAGTGACTGTTGCGATTGTCGATGATGGTTTGTCAACCGACCACCTCGACCTTGTTGCAAATGCAGTTGGTCCGCACCTTAATCTTTTGGATGGGGATCCGGCTGATCCGGCGACTCTCGATGGCACCGCGACCCATGGAACCATGGTGGCGGGATTGATTGGGGCTGCCTTTAATAATGGCGAAGGAATTTCGGGAGTGGCGCCCAGAGCCGATCTTTCGGGAATCCGGCTTCTCGGGGACTTGGTTGATGATTCCGACGAGGCGACAGCCTTGGGTTTCATGAACGATGTGATCGATGTCTACAACAACAGTTGGGGCCCCGATGATACCACTCTTGATTTGGAGGGGCCTGGAACACTCACCTTAAGAGCTCTTCAATCTGGTGTGGAAAATGGAAGAGTCGTTGGAGGAGATCCAAAGGGTGTCGTCTATGTTTGGGCTGCTGGAGATGGTGGAGCAATCGATGATAATTCGAATTATGATGGCTACGCGAATTCCAAGTATACCATCGCGGTGGGATCGGTCGATGATTCGGGCAGAATCGCCACCTACTCGGAGCCTGGTGCCAACATCGTAGTTGTGGCTCCCTCCGATGGTGGTGCCCAACAAATGCTTACGACTTCCTATTTATTGGGGGTAGATGATGATGACCTCCCGATCCGAACCACCGAGTATGACACCACATTTGGTGGGACTTCGGCTTCGGCCGCCCTAGTTTCGGGAGTTGTCGCTCTGATGCTTGAAGAAAATCCCGATCTTTCGTGGCGGGATGTCCAGGATATTTTGATTCGCACAGCCCGCAGAACGGACGCGAGTGAAGATGGCGCATGGATTACCAATGCTGCGGGCCTGGATTTCCACCATGGTTATGGAGCGGGCTTGGTTGATGCCGGTGCTGCAGTGCAATCGGCTTTCGAGCGGGGTCTTCCTTCGGGCGAATTCCTTGGGACTGCCGAGCGGCATCAGCTTTCGAAGTTTTTTGGCAATGATGAGTCCGACCCAACGACAGAAAGTGGTCTGGTTCCTGATAATTCCGGAGATTCGCTTTTAATTGGATTCGATATGACCGAGGGCTTGGACGTCAATGGTGACTTGGTCCCTCTCGCCAATCTTAAGGTTGAGCACGTGGAGCTTAACGCGACCATCGTGACCGACAGTCGATCGGATTTGGATATTGTTTTGATCTCACCCAATGGCACCCAGAGTGTTCTGCAGGAAGCAAACGAAAACAATGAGGAGCAGAGTATCCGTCGATGGACATTCTCGACAGTTCGGAATTGGGGCGAGGGATCTGCAGGGACCTGGGTGGTTCGGATTACTGATCGCGTCACCGGGAGTCAGGCTGTTCTTAACAACGCCACCCTCGTTATTAATGGTTCTGTTGATCCTGAAGCACCCGTGACGCAGAACCCGATTTTGACAAGTGCCCCGGTGATCAATATTGATCAAGGTGCCCCATTTACCTACAAATTGGAGACCTCTGGTGCGACTACGGTGGCCGTAGGGGTTCTTCCTCCAGGGATCGTTTTTGATTCAGAGACGAGTACGATCTTTGGAACCCCCACTACCCCTGGTCTTTTTTCTGTTCCAGTGACTCTGGGTAATGCCGAAGGGGACGAAAGTGAATTCACGATCACCTTTGTGATCAGTCCGACTTCAGTTGCTTTGGGCGATGCTGTTGGGGTTGAGGATGACATCAAGGATAGACCCGCTGTTTTTGGAGGGGATGCCCCATGGGATTTTGAGCTTACTGATACGAATGACGGTCCGGATGCGGAAAATCCAAGTGCCGCAAGAAGTGCGGTTAACCTTGGAGATAACGAGCAGTCTATCTTTGGCTTCAACGATCTTCCCGGTGGCGTCATTGTTTTCGATTGGAAAACTGCTTCCGAAGAGGGTGCGGACCGCCTCTGGTTCAATCGGACGGGTGATGTTCCCCAGGTGTGGGATGCTTTCATTAGTGGGAATCGCGAATGGGGAACTGCAGCGATCATTCTCCCTGATGATTCCAATGATGTGCGGTGGATTTATTCCAAAAATGAGGCTGACGCCATCGGGGAAGATCGTGGATTGGTTGATAATGTCCGTATTATAACGATCGACAAGTTCAACGAAGACATCATCGCAGCGGCAAATATTCAGGGCTTTGAGCCCGAATTTGACAGTAGAGCGACCTTCTATGTCGTGAGCCCTTTTGGAGCCAGCCCTGTGCCTGGTGGCACTCAACCATTGGCGATTGCTTCATCCGCAGTTGGAAATGGTCAAACGGTTTCGATGTCCACATGGGTGGAGGGACCGGGTAGCTTCGAGTTTTTGGGCCTCGTGTATGGTGAGAGTGATGATGTTTTAGAGGTTCTTGTGGACGGTGTTGTCGTTGCCACAGGCCCTGGTGGAGCTGATTCAGCTTTTGGCTTTGGTCTTCTTGCCCCCCAGGGCGGCCTCGCTATTCCTGATGGTCGTAGGAGGGTTCAGTTCCGATACAGGAAGAGCTTTTCGGGTACCCTTTATGGTGAGTCGGAAGGGCGTCCGTTTGAGGGAATCATTCTCGATAACCTAAAGTATACTCCGGTGAACGATTTCAGCGCCTTCACTTCGGGCTATGGTAATGGGGTTGATTATGCTCCCGGTGCCGATGCCGACGGAGATGGGTATTCCAATCACCATGAGTATGCCTTTGGTGGTAGCCTGATCGTCGCTGATATTCCGAAGTACCTCCCTAAGGTGGTGACTTCCGGGGATAGGAGCTACATCGAGTATGGTGTCGACACTTCCCGGGCAGATTTGACCTATGTTCCCCAGCAATCATCGGATTTGACCAACTGGGTCCCGGTTGAGTTGGCGACCCTGAATCGGTCGGAGGGGGATGTTGAGATCTATCGGGTTCCGGTCATTAGTGGCCCTGGTCGCGGAAATCTCTTCTACCGGGTGCTTGCCCGGACAAAATAGTGGGAAATTTGACGTAGAAAGCTTGATTAAGTCACTGCTTTCCTAAACTTCAAAGGAACAGGGAAAGCTCTCTGTTCCTTTTTTTCATTATGTCCTCTGATCAGTATACAAAGGTAGAGCCTCTGGTGAAATCGTTGCCTTCCGCCCCGGGGGGCGTTGGTTTGGATTTGGAGGCCGATAGCCTCTATCGCCATTCCGAACGAATCTGTCTCGTTCAGGTCTGTTACGGAGACCAGGTTGAATTGATTGACCCGCTTGATGGGGAGTCATTGGAGCCTCTCGTTGAGTGGTTGAAGGGGGCGAAAATATGGATGCATGGAGCGGATTACGACATGTCTCTGATGCTTCGCGAATGGCAAATGGTTCCCCCTGTTCTCTACGACACGCAGATTGCGGCCCAGTTGCTGGGTCACGAGAAATTCGGTTATGCCAGCTTGGTCGAGCAGTATTTTGATGTTGAGTTGTCAAAGAGTTCCCAAAAAGCTGATTGGGGAAAGCGGCCCCTCAGTCCCACGATGTTGGAGTATGCCTGTAATGACGTTCGCTATCTCCTTCCTCTGGCGGAAGCGGTTGAAACGAAGCTCCGGGACCTTGGGCGTTATGATTGGTTTTTGGAATCCTGCCAGGCAGCGCAGGATCGGGTTGTGGCTCGCGAGTCGGTGGAAAAAGAATCCTGGCGAATTGGCGGGAGTGGAAAGCTCAAGCCAAGTGGGCTGAGGTTCTTAAAATCTCTTTGGGAATGGCGGGATCAGGAGGCCGCGGCATGGAACCGCCCTAGCTTTATGGTGGCGACCAACAAGCAGTTAATATTCTGGTCTATGGATCTTGTGGAGGGAAAGCGTCTTGAGCTTCCCCCAAAATTGCGGCGCGACCGGCGTGAGCGTCTGGAGCAAGCGATCAAGGTCTCCAAAGAGATCCCCGAGGAAGAGTGGCCGCTTCGCCCCAAGGGAGAGCGGAGACGCTATGACGAGACTTTTGAAGCTCGCCTCAAGGAGGAGTTGGAGAAGAGAAATCAAGTGGGGGAGGGGCTCGGGATAGATCCCTCAATTATTGCATCGCGGGCTGTGATGGAGCAAGTGGTGGCCGGTCGGGCGGAGCCCCGCGACATTCTCTTGAAATGGCAGTGCGATTTGCTGCGCTTTTAGAAATTAGAGTATTGGACTTAGAGGGCTTTTGGGTAAACTTCCCATCTTATGCCAGTGCAAGGAGGAAGCACCGAAAGCGTCATCAATTTTTCGTGTGATTATTGCCGGATCTCACTGACTGTTGATGATTCACTTGCCGGGGTTACTGGTCCTTGCCCTTCGTGCGGACAGTCCATTACCGCACCGCAACCCAATTCTCCCCATCGAGTAGAGATGAGACCCCGGGAGTTCCGATCCCGGGAAGAACCTCCGGTGCGGCCCGGTGGTGGAGATGTTCAGATTTCATCACGCGAAGCGACCGGTTCGCAACCTGGTGAGTGGGGGCGAGCCAGAAGGCGTGCCATCAGTCCCCAGATCCGGGTTTCGGAGGCTCATCGTGAGCGAGCCGAAGTCGCTGCCGTAGCAAAGATGTTGATTGCCGGATTCGTGGTTCTTGCCATTGTTTTGGGGGTTGCTTACTGGCTCAATTATCGCGTCAGCGCGTAGCAGGATTTTCTTTCCAGGGGCCCTGAAAAAAACGTTTGAAATCGGCGAAACAATCTTGCCGCAACCCCCGAAATTTCAGAGAATTCCGGCCTAATGGCAGAGGAAAAACCGGACGAGGAATTCGACGATGTTGGAGTCTCTGGCGACCAGGAATATGGTGCCGGGCAGATCGATAAATTAGAGGGACTGGATGCGGTTCGGAAGCGTCCCGGAATGTATATTGGAGATCCCGACGAAAGGGGACTCCATCACTGTGTTTTTGAGGTTCTCGATAACTCAATCGACGAACACCTGGCCGGTTACTGTAAGACGATCGACATCTCCATTAACGAGGACGGTTCGTGTAGTGTGACTGACGATGGTCGCGGGATTCCCGTTGATATGCACCCGAAGTTTGGCATCCCGGCCATTGAGCTGGTCCTGACCAGCCTTCATGCCGGTGGTAAGTTTGGTCAGGGTGCCTACAAGTATTCCGGTGGTCTCCACGGGGTTGGCGCCAAGTGTGTGAATGCTTTGTCCGATTGGTTCGTGGCACAGGTTTCCCGGGAAGAGAAACTCCACGAAATCAAGTTCGAGCGTGGTAAGACGGTCAAGGAATTGGAGGTCGTGGGGAAGGTGCCCCCGGGCGTCACCGGGACCAAGGTGACGTTCTTTCCGGATGCGACCATCTTTACGGACACCACTGAGTTTAAATTTGACCGGCTGTCCAAGCGTCTCCGTGAGCTGGCTTTCCTGAACCCGGGGCTCACAATCCACCTTGAAGACCGTCGCGCTGAGTCCGCTGAGAAGCAGACCTTTTTTTACGCGCGCGGAATCGAGGAATTTGTGGAGCAGTTGGGAGCCAACAAAAATTTGGTGCACTCCGACCCTGTGATCATCAAAGGCAAGCGCAAGGTCGAGGTCGATTACGATGGCAAGGTGGTGAAGGACGATGTCTTCGTCGACGTTGTTTTCCAATACAACGACTCCTATAACGATCAGATTCTTTGCTTCGCGAACTCCATCCCCAATGCCGATGGTGGAACCCACCTGACTGGTTTTCGGGGATCGCTGACCCGGTCCATTAACCAATACGCAAAGGCAAATAAGATTCTGAAGGACAAGGATCCTCCTCTGAGCGGAGATGATGTCCGCGAGGGAATCGTCTGTGTCATCAGCGTCAAGATGCCCAATCCGCGTTTCAGTGCTCAAACGAAAGACAAGCTCGTTAATACCGAGATTGAAGGGGTTGTCGGATCGGTGGTTTACGAAGGTCTCCAAAACTACTTTGAGGAAAATCCCAACCTCGCGAAGACAATCATCGACAAGGCGGTGAACGCCGCCCGCGCTCGCGAGGCTGCCCGTAAGGCTCGTGAGACTGTTCGTAAATCGGTCCTTTCAGGCGGGGGACTTCCAGGAAAACTCGCTGACTGTTCTGAGCGTGATCCAGCGAAATCCGAGATCTTTATTGTGGAGGGTGATTCTGCTGGTGGTTCTGCAAAGTCAGGCCGGGATCGAACGACCCAGGCCATCCTGCCTCTCCGGGGGAAAGTCATTAACGTGGAAAAAGCCCGTCTTCATCGAGCCCTTCAAAACAAGGAAATCCAGGCCATGATCACCGCGATCGGAGCCGGGATTGGCGATGGCGAGCAAGAGGGGGCCTTCGATCTTGAAAGAGTCCGCTACCACAAGATCATCATCATGACGGATGCCGACGTCGACGGAGCGCACATCAGAACTTTGCTTCTGACTTTCTTCTGTCGCCACATGCCGGACATGGTCAAGGCGGGCTACCTCTACATCGCCCAGCCGCCGCTTTATAAAATCACCCGCAAAAAACGGGAGGAATACATCGCGGATGATCCTGCCATGAACAAGATCCTCATCGAACTTGGTTCGGACGATGTTTTGCTTCGTCAGCCGGGGACTCAAAATTCGGTTGATGCCGATCTTCTGCAAAGTGTCCTCGCAACGCTGGCCAAGCTTCAAAGTTTTGTCCGCACGCTTGAGGGGCATGGAGGAAAGTTTAAGGATCTCCTCGCCGCGCGCGACGGGAACACCCTGCCGACATACATGATTCGGGTGCGCACTGGAAACGAGGAAGAAGTCCTCTACTTTAAAAGTGAAGATGAAGTCCGCGCTTTTGCAGAAGAGAATCGCGATCTTCGTCTTTTCGGCGAAGAAATCACCGAGGAAGATGATGTCGCCTTCAAAGAAAAATTCGAAGGGAAGATGCGCCGTGCCGTCCGCCGTGAACTCGGTGAGGCGATTGGTATTTCAAAGCTCCTCGAGCGCCTTGGAGAATTTGGGGTGAAGAGCGAACCTTTCTTCTCGGATGACGCTCCCATCTATGAACTCGTGGAAGGAGAAGGTGACAACGAGGTCATCACTCCCGTATTTAGTCTTTTTGAGATCCTGGGCCGCGTCCTTGAGATTGGTAAAAAGGGAATGCGCATCCAGCGATTCAAGGGACTTGGTGAGATGAACGCCAAGGAACTTTACCAAACCACCATGGACAAGGCGACCCGCCAGTTGTTGCGTGTTCAGTTTGATGATGAGAACAGGCTCGAAGCAGAAACCATGTTCGACGTCCTGATGGGCGATGTGGTGGAGCCTCGTAAACGCTTCATCGAAGACAACGCACTCAATGTGCAAAACCTCGACGTCTAAAATCGAACCCTTTAATTTTCCATGTCTGACGACACCACAGAACCTACCCCTCCGCGCGACTATATTGAGTCGATCAACGTTGCCGATGAAATGTCGAAGTCCTTTTTGGACTACTCGATGTCTGTCATCATTTCCCGGGCCCTGCCCGATGCCCGTGATGGCCTGAAGCCCTCCCAGCGTCGCCTTCTCTACGCGATGCACCATGACCTTTCCCTGTCCGCATCGAAGGCTCACTTGAAGTGTGCCCGTATTGTCGGTGAGACGATGGGTAAATACCACCCGCACGGTGATGGAGCCATTTATCCCACTCTCGTGAACATGGCCCAGCCATGGACGATGCGCGAAACGCTCGTCAATGGTCAGGGTAACTTTGGCTCGGTTGAGGGCGATGCCCCGGCTGCCATGCGTTACACGGAGGCCCGCCTCACCCACATGGGATCGGCGATGATGACGGATCTTGAGAAAGACACCGTCGATCATCAGACCACTTACGATGAAAATAGTACGGAGCCTGTCGTAATGCCAGCGTCCATTCCGAACCTCCTTGTGAACGGGGGGACCGGAATCGCGGTGGGTATGGCCACCAATATCCCGGCCCACAATATGGGCGAGGTGATTGATGGGGTCTGTGCCCGCATTGATAATCCCTACATCACCATTGAGGAGATGAAGGAGCACATCAAGGGGCCTGACTTTGCCTCCGCTTGCGAAATTCGAGGCTACAAGGGCATCGACAGCTACTTCCGGACCGGTCGTGGCAGCATCAAGATGCGCGGTGTCATGGAAGTGACCGAAAGCAAAACCGGTGCTTCCCAGATCATCATTCGCCAGGTCCCTCACGGGGTGAACCGGGCCACACTTCAGATTCGCATTGCGGAGCTCGTTCGCGAAAAAGTCCTCTTCGATATCTCGGGAATGCGCGATCTCTCTGCGGATGATACCTGCATTGAAATCACCTTGAAGCGAGATGCCCGCCCGCAGGTGGTGGTGAACCAACTCTTCAAACTCACTGCAATGGAGACCTCCTTTGGTGTCAATATGCTCGCGATTCACGAGCGGCGACCCAAGCAGCTTGGTCTTCTCGATGCGCTCGATTGCTTTATTGAGCACCGCCGTGAAGTGATCATCCGCCGGACTCGTTTCCTTCTGAAGAAGGCCGAGGAACGTGCCGAAAACCTTGAAGCTTACTTGCTCGCTCTGGGCCACCTTGATGACTTCATCAAGATGATCCGCGATTCCAAGAACCGCGATGAAGCCCGTCAGAAGCTCAAAGCCTATCACTTTGAGTTGCCCGCTGCCGAGATTCTGGGCGTTCTGATCCGTGGTCAGGCCAGCATCGTGGGAGATAAGTATGTCTTCACCGACCGCCAGGTGAATGCCATCCTTGAGCTCCGTCTCTATCAGCTTACCGCGATGGAGCAGGACAAGATCAAGGCTGAATACGATGGCATCATCGCCGAGATCAAAGACCTTCTCGATATCCTCGCCCGCGAAGAGCGCGTGCTCGCCATCATCAAGGATGAGCTCATGGAGATTAAGGAAAAGCACGCCACACCACGGCGTTGTCCCATCCTTCCCGATGAGGGAGAGATCGCGATTGAGGATCTCATTTCCAATGACGGGATGATCGTGACTCTGAGCAACCGGGGTTACATTAAACGCACCGCTGCCAGCGAATATCGTGTGCAGGCCCGGGGCGGCAAGGGGGTCCGGGGGATGGAGACGCGAAACGCTGATGAGGATGTGGAAAACGACTTCGTCGAGCATCTCTTCACCGCGCAGGCTCACGATTACCTCATGTTCTTCACCAATACCGGCCGTGTTTACGTAGAACGCGTATACGGCTTGCCGGAAGGCTCGCGAGCTTCGAAGGGTCGGAGTATTAAAAATGTCCTCGATCTTCAGCCCGAGGAGTCGATCGCGGCTGTCCTTCGTCTTGAATACACCACCGACGAGGAATCCGGGGATGACATCACCTTCCGTGAGGATGCCGGAAATGTCTTTTTCGCGACCAGATCCGGGAAGGTCAAGAAGACGAGTCTCTTTGATTTCAAAAACTACCGTAAGGCCGGAACCATCGCCATTAAGCTGGATGAGGGAAATGAACTTATTGGAGTTCGTCTCACTTCCGGAAAGGATGACGTCATGTTGGTCACTCATCGCGGGATGAGCTGTCGCTTCAATGAAGGTCAGGCCCGCACGATGGGCCGAAACTCGGCAGGTGTTCGTGGCATTAGGCCAAGGGAAGGGGACTTCGTCGTTGGTCTTTCCGTGGTGAGCGAAGACGCCCGTCTTCTGGTGGCATCCGAGAATGGTCTCGGTAAGAGAACTCCGTTCGGAGACTATATGGCCAAGAACCGTGGTGGAATTGGAATGCTCACCATGAAGTGCACCGAGAAAACCGGCCCGGTGATTGGCAGCCTTTCTGTGGAAGAGGAAGATGAACTCATGCTCATGACCGATGGTGGTCAAAGTATCCGGATTCGGGTTTCCGATGTCCGTGAAACAGGTCGAAATGCCCAAGGCGTGAAGCTGGTGACCCTCAATAAAGGCGAGAAGCTTCAAGCTGTCGCGCGGGTCATGCCTGACGACGAATCAGATGAGGATTCAGAAGAAGGTGCCGAAACTGATCAGGCCGGATCTGGTGAGGAGGAATAAGTCTCCCCTAAAAGGCTCATAACCAGGGACGGAGAAGTTTTCTTCTCCGTCTTTTTTTGGTGCGCTTAAAAAGAATGAGGCAATCTCATTTGCAATATTTGTATGTGCTATGTATTTTCTCCATAGTGTGAAAAGGGGATTTGCAAGCATTCCGCGGGATTTCGGCTCTTGCCGGGACTTTCATGGCTTTGCTTTGATCTCTTCGCTCCTGGTGTTGAGTTTGCTCACTCTGGTTGGAGTGGCCTTCCTCAGCCTTGCCACTCTTCAGGTGAAGACAGCCCGAAGCGGACAGTATCAGGCCGAGGCGGAAGCGAACGCGCGTTTGGCTCTGATGATTTCGATTGGCGAATTGCAGAGGGAAATGGGCCCCGACCAACGGGTTTCGTCAACTGCGGATTTGGCGTCATCAGAAAGCGATCCGCAAAAGTATTGGACCGCCATTTACCGGACAACCGGGAAAGATGGAGAACCATTTCTGACCCGGGATGACCTGAATGGAGGGCTTCGTGATTCCAGACCGGAAAACAAAAGGTGGAAGCAGCCGCTTAACTACCTCGTCAGCGGAAACGAGGGCGGTCTTCGAAGCAATCTCAGTATTCCCTACGGGCCGGGGTCAATCGGTCGCTCCTCGGGAGTTTCCGTGGTTGGTTCCGGTTCAACGAATGGAGATCCGGGGCAGGAAGTACGGGTCCCGAAGGTCGGGATGTTTGAAGGAGGAACGCGTTCGGGAAGTTATGGCTTTTGGGTTGGTGATCTCGGGGTGAAGGCGAATATCACAGTCGCAAATCCCTACGAGCATTCCGAAGATCCCGAGAAGTATTTTGCCCTGCTGGGCGGGATTGGGCCGGAAGCTTCAGGTATTGAGTCCGGTGGGGCCAGAATACGGTTGGACGAACCAACGAAGTCCAAGCTCTTTACGACCCAGTCAATCGATCTTTCCCGCAGCGGGGGGGCGAATTGGCGGAGGGAAAACTTCCACCACGTCACCGTCCATTCCCAGGGGGTTTTTACCAATGTGCGCCAAGGGGGGCTTCAAAAGAATCTGACGGTCTTTTTAAATCAAGAGGAAGACATTCAGCCGCTTCGCGGTGATAACGGGATCTTGATTTCCGGACTTTCAGCGGAAGATAGGTTGGTTGGTCCGGCGAACGAGGAGGCGGCGGTACGCTTGGGCTTGGATTGGGAGGAGACGCGCCACACCAGAACTTCTCCAAGGTTCGGACTCTTACGGAATTGGGCCCGCCTTGGAGAAACGGTCAGTCTTGCGGCGAATCAGGTGGAAGCCCGTCTTCCAAAACCGGAGGAGAATTTCAAGTTACCCGATGTTCTCGAGGGAAGTTCTCAGAACTTAAATCCGGCGGCATTGACAAATATCGATCAAGCCGGCCTTACTCCCATCCTCGTGGAGGGTTCAATGTTTAATACTTTCAGCACCCATCTCAATCCTCCTGGCAGCCGTTTCCCCTACAATATTCGTTCCCATGACTTCCCGAGGGTTGTTCTTTGGAATCCATACAGCGTTCCCATCACATTTCCGGGCACGGTTGCAATGCTGCAAATCAACGGGCGACGGGGCTTCCGCACGGACGCCTGGCGGCGCTCCGCCCAAGGGGTTGAGTCTTCCATCGGCTTTGCGACGTGGTTGAATTTCGGAGGCCGGACCCGCCCCGATGGTCCCGTGATCGGGAGCCAGGCTTACGAGGATTCATATACCGGAAGCTATTATTTTCACCTCGAGGAAACAACTTTTAAGCCCGGGGAGTGTTTGGTGTTTCTTCCTGACAGGGCCGCCGAATATGACGGCGACAACGTTCTTAACAATATTTTATCTCCATCGGCAGAGTATGATTTTTCCAACAACTACTATCACTCGGCTTCCGAGTTTGATGAGGAAAATCCCGAGGATATCGGAGGGATGGACTGGTATCCAAAGAAGTTTTGGTACCAGCCCTCGGATGCTTTTTTTGGGGGCGAAGGCCAGCTGACCCAGAGTGACGACAGTCAGATGATTCTTAAAAAAGTGGGAACCCTCCCGGAGATTACGCCTTCGGATTTTGACACCCTGCCCCAGATCGCCGCTGTTTCATGCTCCCTTCAATTTGGGGCCGGGCGCGAACCCCCGGAAGCCTGGTATCATGACCCCGCTGATCCTAACAGTGGCGTGGATATTGAGTTTCTCGACATCGTGAATCCCATCGTCACCCGTCCCCCGGACCGGCGAACCCGCCAGGGATACCGCATGCGTTGGTTCCGTGAACATGATTCGAACGTTCAGGCCGGTGACAACGGACTCGCCCAGCATCCCGAGGCATGGGAGGAGGCTTTTCTCGCCAACTGGAATCTCCGGGCCGCCTATGCCTCCCGGTCTCCGTTTGAAAATCTCATCGGAAATCGCGGGGATGGCAAATCCAGTGGTCCTTGGTTTTTTGGGATTTATACCAAGGATCTTTATGATGAGGCGGTGGGCTGGCTTGATCAAATACCGGTCAAAGATCAGGACAATCGCAACCTCGGAAACCCCTTTGGACCACCCGGCGAAGGGGCGAAGAGGTCCATTCTTTTTGATGTTCCCCGTAATGAGCTCGGTGTGATTTCCCTTGCTCAATTTCAGCATTCCAAGATTTCCGAATACGTCTGGCATCCATCCTACGCGATTGGCAACTCCCTTGTTGATCCACGGCTCGGTCTTGAGGGGATGATTGGCACTGCGCCCACTCTGGAGGGGAAGGGAAGGGAGAGCAATGGCTTCGCCGCAGGGAATATCGGATGGTCGGATAATTCCGAGCGAGGAGGAGATCACGATTCCTGGGCTGACCATGGCACGGGGCTTTTTCACGACATCCCCAAAACATCGAATATTGTCTATGATCTCTCCTACGAGGCAAATTATACCCTTTGGGATGACTTTTTTCTGAGTTCTGGAAGTGACTATGAACTGCGCCGGGCCTCGGAGAAGGGCCTGGCGGCAGCGCTTCCCAATCCACGGGTGAAACCAGTTCGGGGTGCCGGGGCAAGGCACTTTGGCGATTTTCACCGGGCCGGGCTCGCGCTGATGAATGAGGGGGCCTTCAATGTGAATTCTACAAGCGAACAGGCTTGGACAGCGGTGCTTTCAGCGAATCGGCGACCCGATGGCAAAACTCCCTTTCCCCGGATCATTGGGGAGGGCCATGAGGAGTGGGGGAGTGATGAATCGGTGACGGTGGACCGGGCTTGGGATGGAATTCGGGTTTTAGACGATGAGGAGATCAGCCGTCTCGCTCAAGCAATCGTTGCGGAAGTCAAACAGCGTGGGCCATTCCTATCGCTCTCGGATTTCGTCAACCGTCGCCTCAGCAATGACGGGGCCGGCGAGAAGGGGGCGCTGGAAGCTGCCATTGAGCGGGCGGGCCTAAACGCACCCCTGGATCAATTTGGCCTCTATGTTCTCAACAACGAACGCTCTCTCGGGGACTATGATCATCCCGACAATATCGACGATGCCACTTTGATCGAACAGACCCTGAAGCCCCGAAGCAAGGCCTGGGGCGCTGCGACCTATCTCACCCAGGCCGACGTTCTTCAGGCCATCGGATCCGGGATTTCGGCACGCTCCGATACCTTCGTCATCCGCGCCTATGGCGAGTCGATGAGCGATGGCAAGGTGATGGCCCGGGCATGGTGCGAAGCCATCGTCCAGCGCCTCCCCGAGCCCATTCGGCCGGATGCCTCGGGGATTAATCCTGAGCGCGAAAGTGAATTTCCAGACTTCGGGCGACGTTTCAAGATAAAGGGCTTTCGGTGGCTCAATGCCGACGAGGTCTAACTTTCCCAAATATTTCCTTTATTAAGTCCCAAACCTTTCGCTGGATGCCCCCCCGCTCAATGTGCTAAACCCAAAATCGAACATGAAAATACTCCTTCTTACCGCTCTTGGCGTGACCGCCATATCCGGCCTTGCCTTTGCCCAGGATAAGGCTCCCCCGAAACACGTCCGCTTCATCCCGTTGGGTGAACTCCCCGTTTGGGAAGAGGAATTCAAAGAGGGGGTCCGGGTGCAAAAAAAATCTGCTCCCGGCGCTCTTCCTCCAAGCACTTTGACCTACAATGGTGGCGACGAGATGAAGAATCTCCGACTCTCTCTTCGGGCGATCTCCGAATTGACCACTTTCCAGGCCAATGCCGAGGGCATCGTCTTGAAAACAGGAGGTGAAGCCGGCAAAGAATGGTTCAAGTCCCGTATTCCGGCTTCGACTCTCAGCCTTGGCGTGCTTTTCCGGGATAACTCCGACATGACCTGGGAGAAACCCCAAATGCTGATGCTACGTGATGATCCGGGTGCTTTTCCAGTGGGGCAGATGCGTTTTGTGAATGTCTCCGATAGCGTCGTGATTGTGCAAATGGCGGGGATTAAGGCGTTTGGCCTGGCTCCGGGTAAGAGTGCGATGAAGCCCGTGAAAATCGGCTCCAATCCGATCAAAGTGGGTTACAAAACCGCAGATGGCGGGAGCAAGGCGATTTGGAAAAACAACGTGAAGGTGAGATCCGGAGAACGTGTCCAGTGCTTCTTCTATAAGGCACAGGGTAAGAAGCCCCGGGAACTGGTCAAATTCACCAGCATGCCCGAATCTCTGCCCACACTCCCCCGGGTCCTTAACCGATAAGCGATCAAACTTGACAGATCTTCGATCTCGCTGCGGATCAATTTTCCTGATAGACCTTTCGGGAATGTTGATCCGCTTTTTATTGCTCACACTTGGCTTCTCCCTGCTTGCTTCCGGTCAGGCGAAGAGGGATCCTTACCGCTATGTCCGCTTTCTGGCTGTTGGAAATGAACCCAGGTTCGTCCCGAAGTTGGTGAACAAGGTGATCGTCATGCAACCTTCCCGACCGGGCGAGGCTCCGCCCCGTCTGGTTTCCGCCAAGAGCGAAGTGCCACAAATCAATCCCCTTGAAATTCATCGTTCGAAGTTTTCGCGGTTTGTTGCCTTTGGTCCAAAGGTCGACCGGATTGAACTTACCGAAGGAGAGACGTCAGGAGGTAAAAAGTGGTATGCGGCGGCGGTTCCCAAATTACAACGATCACTGGCTGTTCTTTACCGCGATCATAAGACTCTCAATTGGTTTACCACGAAAAGCCTGATTTTGAAGGATGATGCCACCACCTTTCCGCTGGGTTCGGCTCGGTGGGTGAATGTCTCGGATCGCATGGTCAAATTGACCTTTATCACTCAAAAGAAAGGTCAGCGCCCCAAAAAGCGGGAACTTGGTCTTCCTTCCGGAAAGTCGTTGGTGATGAAAATTGGGGCCGACGGGACGACTCTCAAGGTTGAGGTTCCGGTTCGGGGAAAGGAGCCCGTCTTTGTCAGCAGTCAGAGAATCCAGGTCGACAAGGACCGGCGTCACAACGTGATCTTCTACAAAGACGGGAAACCGGGATCGCAAAAACCACTCGTTTTTGATGAGTCCGAGAAACTTCCGGCTCTTCCCAAACTGCCCAAACTTGAAGAAAAGTAGACCTCTCCTGCGAGATCCTTGACGGGGGTGGGCTTCCCTGCATAATGCCGCCGTTTTCCTGCCATACAGGTTGGGAGGACGCCCAACCCTAATATTCCTAGGAAAGACCCATGGCAAATTATGCAATTAACGGATTCGGCCGCATCGGCCGGATGGTGCTTCGCTCGATGAGCGACGCCGAACTTAAAAAAGTCGTCGCGATCAATGATCTCACCGACAACAAGACTCTCGCCCACCTTCTCAAGTATGACTCCTCGCAGGGCCAGTTTTCCCGTGAAGTGAGCTACGACGACGATTTCATCATCGTCGATGGGCACAAGATTCACGCCACCGCTGAGCGTGATCCAGCAAACCTCCCATGGGGTGAGTGGAATGCCGATGTCATTCTCGAATCCACCGGTTTCTTCTGCAGCCGTGAAGGTGCGACCAAGCACATCACTGCCGGAGCCAAGAAGGTGCTTATTTCTGCTCCTGCGACCGATCCCGATCTCACGATGTGCCTCGGAATCAACGACAACGAGTATGATGCGGCCAATCACCACATCGTCTCCAATGCGTCCTGCACCACGAACTGCCTGGCTCCTCTTGCCAAGGTTCTCAATGACAAGTGGGGCCTCAAGCGTGGCTTCATGAGCACCATTCACAGCTACACCGGTGACCAGCGTCTCCTTGATGCTCCTCACAGCGACCTCCGTCGTGCCCGTTCTGCTGCCGAGAACATCATTCCTTCCTCCACTGGCGCGGCTCGTGCCATTGGTGAAGTCATTCCCGAGCTCAAAGGAAAACTCAATGGTGGTGCCTTCCGCGTCCCAACTCCGACCGGTTCCCTCACCGACCTCGTCGCTGAGCTCAATTCCGATGCCACGGCCGAAGAGATCAACGCCGCCTTCAAGGAAGCTGCTGAAGGTCCTCTCAAGGGAATCCTCCACTACAGCGAGATGCCTCTCGTCCTTCAGGACATCGTGGGTGATCCTCACTCCTCCATCTTTGACAGCGGCCTGACCACCGTCATCGACGGCAACATGGTGAAAGTCTGCTCTTGGTATGACAACGAGTGGGGTTACTCCAACCGCGCTGCTGACGCCATGAAGATGCTCGGCGATTCCCTCTAGGATTCGACGAAGCGTATTTTTTTAAAGCCCCGGCCGATCGTTCAGCCGGGGCTTTTTGTTGGCAGGGCGTTTGGTTGGCTGGGCTATTCTTGGATGGGGGCTGCGGTTTTGATGA
>CALFSW010000174.1 GCA_937916505.1 uncultured Verrucomicrobiales bacterium
ACAAGTCTAAAATTCAAAAATATCCATCACTCTAAGTTTTACGCAGCACTAGGAGAGACGGCGCTTAAAATGGGAGTTGGCACCCTAGACCTTGCAAAGATCCACGAGGCCGCGCTGAAGTCAATTTTGTCCTCGCCCGCCATCGTTTTGAACCAAGAGGTCACGACTCAGAGAGCGACGGTCTTTTTTAACAAAGCGCTCACCCCGATCGAGGAAACCCATCCGATCGTGGTCGAGGCCGCAGCCGAATTGCATGAGACCCATCTCGATTTATATCAGCGGACCGAGGATCTCGCATCCTCGAGGCGCCAGGTGGCACGAAAGATTGAGCAACGTAATGTGGCCGAAGACGCCCTGCACACCAGCGAGGAAACTTGCGGCCAGCTCCTCATAAAATCTCGCGTCCTCCAAGAGGAACTCCGCCTCTTATCGAGACGCTTACTTTCTGTCCAAGAGGAGGAGCGAAAGCGAATTAGTAGGGAGCTACATGACATCATCGCGCAAACTCTGACGGGCATCAATTTACAACTCGCCTTATTCAAATCCAAAGCCGTCTCCGACGCCGCAGATTTTCATGAGAAGATTGGAAAAACCCAGCAACTGATTGAAAAGTCGGTGAATACCGTTCACCGCTTCGCACGTGATCTCCGGCCCGCCGTCCTCGATGATCTGGGACTAATCCCCGCTTTAAAATCACATTTAGAAAGCTTCATGGAGGACACCGGCATTCGGGTGTCGCTCACCGCCTTCGCCGGAATCAGCAAGTTGAGCAACGACGAGCGCACCGTCCTTTATCGGGTCGCGCAAGAAGCGCTCAATAACGTCGCACAACACGCCCAAGCCAGCCACGCCGAGGTGAAACTTCATCAGCATCAGGAAGCGGTTTGCATGGAGATCCACGATAACGGGACAGGGTTTGAGGTGAATGACGACGCCTTCTTCGGCATGCAAAGCAAGCGGCTCGGACTCCTAGGCATGAGAGAACGAGTTGAAATGATCGGCGGCAAATTTCGAGTAGAATCTACCTTGGGAAAGGGAACGACCGTCTATGCGGAGATCCCGCAACCCGACACAGAAGAGCAGGAACCTGCCATCACCACCCCAAAATCATTGTGAATACCATCACCATCCTCCTTGCCGAAGACCACACCATTCTCCGGGAGGGACTGCGTGCTCTGCTGGAAGTGGAGAGCGATCTCAAGATCATCGGTGAAGCAGGCGATGGCCGGGCCAGTGTCAAACTCGCGACCGAACTGAACCCGGACGTCATTGTCATGGACATCGCCATGCCCTTGATGAACGGGATCGAAGCGACCCGCCAGATTCTCCAGCAGCATCCTAAAGCTAAAATCCTGATTCTTTCCGCGCACAGCGACGATGCCTACGTCGAGCAAATCATGGAGCTCGGCGCGAAAGGCTATCTCATCAAACAGACCGCTGCGCAGGTCCTCGCCGACTCCATCCGTCGCGTCCATCGTGGAGAAACCTGTCTGAGCAGAGTTGTCTTCAACCGTCTCCACCACCACGAAACCAAAGCGAAGGCAAACGGAGAACTCCACGCCAAGAAAAACGCCTCTCAACTGAGTTCACGGGAAGCGGAAGTCTTGCAACTCATTGCTGAGGGCAAGGCCAACAAAGAAACGGCCGACGTCCTGCACATCAGCATAAAAACCGTCGAAAAACACCGCCAAAGCCTCATGGACAAGCTCAACATCCACGACACCGCCGGCCTCACCCGCCACGCCATCGCAGCGGGAATCATTGAGAGCAGCGTGCAAGTGACGATTCTTTGAGCGAGTCGAAATTGAAAGGATCGCCTCCCGGGCTCCTTTTCAATGATTGACGATGCTTCTCTGCGGATTCGTCGCAGTGCTGGCGAACAGACTCCTCTTCGAATTTGGCTGAGGAGGCGCGCAATAGCGGCACAGTCGAGATCAAGGCATGCGAGGCAGCTCACCATTCCTTCGCTAGGGTCACAGAGATCCCAAAAAATCAGCGATGGATACTCTCAAAAAATCACCCGTCTCATCTCCATGGATCGAGGACGTTAATATCGACGAACTCGACATTGACGTCTCTGGCACGCTCTTGACTCAGGACCCTGATACCGGCTTCCCTGATTTCCTCATCATTAATGCGGCATATGGCTCAGGTAAACCAGTCGCCAATGGGATTGTCTGCCCCGATGAATACCGGGTTTTCAAACCCTTCATCGACGAAAAATGCCATGACGCGATTGTCGGACGGACACTCGGAGCCAAGGAGCTTCGCGAAGTTCTCGTCAATGACAGCGAAAAAACCATTCATGAGGAGAGCACGCCCATTGACGAACAACACCACTTCGCGCTCCTGCCCGAGCAGATCATGCAACTTGCACAGCTTGCCAAAGAGATCGAGAGAGTCAGAGAAGCCTTTGGAGATCGAATGGATTCACGACAAAATCTCAGACAAATTTCATTTAGTGAAGATCATCGACCTTGCACTCACGGAACCGAACAAGGCGGAGTCCATCGTTATTTACGAACTCGTCAACTCCCCCCCGGCAACCTCCAGACAGTCATTGGAC
>CALFSW010000175.1 GCA_937916505.1 uncultured Verrucomicrobiales bacterium
GCTTCGGCTTTTTTCTTCGCTTCGGCTTTCTTTTTGGCTTCGGCCGCCTTTTTGGCCCGATCACGTTTCATTTCGTTATCGGATGATTTGCCGGGCTTGTTGAGAATGAGCGGCTGTTCGTCAATCTGCGGCGGCCAAACGTTGTTGGCTTTGTTGGCATCTGCCGTTTGCTCGGAGGGATCGAGGACGATTTTCACGACGGGCTGACCGGTGACGAAAAGTTTCGTGACCGATTGATGATTTTTCTTCCAGATTTCGGCAGGGATGGGGTGGATTTCTTTCCTGCCGTTTTCGAGGTGAAGTTCGACCAGGATGGGCATGATGACGCCTCCCTTATTCTCGAAGCTGGCAACAGTGAGGTGCTTCTTTGATTTGAGCAAGCGACGTTCGTTCGGTTTGAGGTCGGCAATCATCTTCTTGTATTTTTCGCGGTCGGCATCGGAGACTTTGGGATCTTTTTTCTTATCGTAAAAGTCCTTTAATCCTTTGTTTTGGTCGACGTATTTCGGGATACGTTTGTTCCCTTTGGCGACGACATTCTTTTTGGCACTTTCTGCCTTTTCTTCTTTGGCCTTCTTGTTTTGATCATCCGGATCCTGCAAGTCGAGAACGTGACGGGTGAAGCTGGTGACGCCAATATCGACATGTTTGGTCGTGTAAAACCAGGAGTGCCAGAACCAATCAAGGTCGACTCCGGCCGCGTCTTCCATGCTGCGGAAGAAATCGGCGGGCTCCGGGCTTTTGAACATCCAGCGCCGACTGAAGCCTTTGAAAGCATCGTCGAAAATCTCACGCCCGAGGATCGTTTCGCGGAGGATGGACAATCCTGCCGCGGGCTTGCTGTAGGCATTGGCTCCGAACTGAAGAATCGATTCGGAGTTGGTCATGATCGGGCGCTGGTTGGTGCTCGTCATGTAACCGATGATATTTCGGGGAGTTCCCCGTGAAGGGTAATTCTCGCGCCATTCCTGCTCGGCCAGCATTTGCAGGAAGGAATTGAGACCTTCGTCCATCCAGCTCCATTGCCTTTCATCGGAGTTCACGATCATGGGGAACCAGTTGTGACCCACTTCGTGAATCACCACGGAAATGAGAGCGTTCTTGGTTCGCTCGGAGTAGGTTCCGTCTTTCTGGGGACGGGGGCCATTGAAGCAAATCATGGGGTATTCCATTCCGAAGACGGGGCCATTGACCGAGATTGCCACCGGATAGGGGTAATCGAAGGTGAACTTTGAATAAACATTCAGAGTATGAATGATGGAATGGGTCGAATATTTACTCCAGAGAGGTTCGCCTTCATTCGGGTAGAACGACATTGCCCACACCGGCTTTTGATTGGTGATAAGTTTGTGACGGACGGCATCCCAAATGAACTTTTTGGACGAAGCCCAAGCAAAGTCGCGAACATTTTCGGCTTCAAAAACCCAGGTTTTGGTGCCTTGGGGCCGGGTCTTTTCGTTGGCAGCCGCTTCTTTGGGAGTCACGATGAACATCGGATCCTTGACTGTTTCGGCTTTCTTCAAGCGTTCCTGCCATTTCGGTTTGAGGACATCTTTGGCGTTTTTTAGCTCGCCGGTAGCGGTCACGACGTGGTTGTCAGGAGCCGTGATCGCAACCTTGTAGTTCCCAAACTCGAGCGCGAATTCTCCCCGACCCAGAAAGGCCTTGTTTTGCCATCCACGAACGTCGGTGTAGGCACAGACACGAGGATACCACTGGGCGATTTCAAAGATCTTCCCGCTCTTTTCAAATTTCTCCATGTTACTGCGTCCCCATGAGGTGCGGGAGTCGGTGATGGTATAGTGCCAACCAATCCGGTAGGTGAACTTTTGGCCGGGTTTGAGAGGCTGGGGGAGATCAACCCGCATCATGGTGTCGACGACGCGCTTCTTGAGCTCGCCCCCAGCGTCATCGGTCAGGGTGTCGATCTTGAAGCCACCGTCGAATGCTTCCCTGAGAAGGAGGGATTCAAAGGATTCGTAGGTCATCTTGCCCAGCGAAGGCGCCTCGCTGGTTTGGTGCCCCATCGATCCGGGAGTGTATTTATTCCGGTCGAGCTGCATCCAGATATACCTCAGGGTATGGGGAGAGCGATTGTGATAAACAATGCGTCCGGTGCCCGTGAGGAGGTTCTTCTTCTCTTCAAGATTGATTTGAAGGTCGTAGTCGGCCCGTTGCTGCCAATATTTGGGTCCGGGAGCTCCGGAGGCAATCCGAGACTCGGTGGGCGTGGGCCAAACCTCCTCCATTTGACGGAAAGGGTCCTTGTGAAATTCGATGGGATGGGCGAGGCACGCGGTAACGAGCCCGAGAAAAACGAGAGCAATCTTCATATTCTGAGGTGGGATGAACCGGAGGAGACGCTAACCAACCCGCACGAATTTGCGAGCCTCAAAAAGATCACTCAAAGTGATAGCGGGAATCTTTGACGGTGACGTTGGGAGGAACCTTTTTTTCCTCAAACCGTTTGTAGCCGTCCCAAAGGTTTTTCCAGAATGAATGCCACTGATGGTCGGCGTGGGCCGCGATCTTTTCGTCACTCATTCGAAACGGGAAAATGTGGACGCGGAAATACCTTTGCCCCCCCTCGAAAGCGGCGGCCGCGAGGGTATAGATCTCCTCAATCCCGGAATCGGTCATGGCGAGACATCCGCTGGAGACATCGGAACCGTGAATCATAATAAAACTTCCGGTGCGGTTGTGGGCGGCATCGAATTTGTTCGGATAGCCAATATTAAAGGACAGGTGGAAATCACTTTGCGGATTCATCTGGTCTGGCTTTACGTAGTAGAATCCCTCGGGAACCTGATCGTCTCCCTCCCGCTCTTTTGGGCCAGGTTTCCCTGATGCCCCGGCGATATCGTAGGTTCGGAAGAGGACGAATTTTCCCCCCTTACCGACCCAAACTTCGAGTTCCTTTTCCTCTTTGAAGGCCCGAATGAAAATCGGGTTCCTCCATGGAAGTCCTTTCTCTTTTAATGAGGCCTTCAATGCCGGAGTGACCTTCCGGGAGACCGCCGCAAAACGCTTTGAGCCGATTGCGTAATCTTCCTCACTCATTGTGAGGGCTTGGGCATTACCGGAGTTGTTGATGAGTTCAAAGATAAGCCATGCTCCCGCAGCGGCCAAAAGGAATATGATGAAACCGCGACCCTTCCGCATGGGAGTGAGTATGGGAAAAAACCGGGAGGATCCCACCTGTAAATAGAATATCTTGCCTCTTCCCCTATCTGATTCATCGGTATATTTCCACGGATTTATTGTGCCATCGCTGATTCCAGAGCCATCTTCGATTCTTCTTGGAATATTAGGAAATGCATTTTTCCTGCTTCGGCGGCGGTCCGGATTTGACGGCGGGGCCTGAGACAGCTTGACTGCGGGTGTGCCCAAAACGGAAAAGAAATCCCGCCGGATTGACTGGAAAAAGACTTTCGGCCTCTACAGCTATCTCGGCAAGTATCGGAAGATCTTCATTCCCTCGGTCATTGCCCTCTTTTTAACCGGTGGTCTCTCTCTGGCGTTTCCCTACTATCTGGGGAGTCTCATCGGCTCACCCCAGGAAGCGATGCGAAATGGGGTGGAGGCCGGAAAGGTTGGCGAGCAGATCAATGGGGTGATTTCCACGCTGTTGATCATCTTGTGCATTCAAGCATTTGTGGCCTACTGGAGGGTCCGGGGGTTTATCAAGGCAGGGGAAAGTGCGCTGTGCGACCTGCGACAGGATGTTTTTGCGCGTTTGGTGCGATTGCCCATGCCATGGTTCATGGAGCGCCGGACGGGCGAAGTGGGATCCCGTTTTTCAGCTGATCTCGCCATTCTCCAGGAGACGCTCATCACAACAGTTCCCCAGATGGTCCGGCAATCGGTGACCTTCTTTGGTGGGATGACTTTCATCTTTATTGCTTCGGTAAAGCTCTCGCTGTTCATGTTGGCGATGATTCCGGTGGTCGTGTTGGTGGTGGCAATTGTGGGCCGTAAAATTCGCAAGTGGTCCAGAGATGCACAGGATCAGCTGGCACAGAGCAACATCGTTGCGGAAGAAGCGGTTCAGGGAATTGCCGACGTGAAGGCCTACTCCAACGAAGGTTTCGAGGAGGAGCGATACCGGAGTGCGCTTGATGAGTTCCTGGGAACCGTGATCAAAGGGTCGAAAGCACGGGCCATGTTTGTGAGCTTCATTATCTTCATTCTCTTCGGGACCATTTCCGTGGTCGTTTGGTTTGGGGCCGGAATGATGACCAAAGGGCAGATCACGAGCGAAGAATTTACCCATTTTATTCTCTTTAGTATTTTCGTGGGAGCCTCACTCGGGTCGCTGCCTGACATCATGAGCCAGCTTCAAAAGACGCAGGGCGCGACCGAGCGGATTCGGGAAATCTTGAATCACGAGATCGAGGATGATCGCGAAGGCTCGGGCGAAGCGATCACGGGATCGATGTCGGCCAAGGACCTGGTGTTTGCCTATCCCTCTCGAAAAGAGACCAAGGTTCTCAAAGGGGTGGACTTCGAAGTGAAGGCCGGAGAACGAGTGGCGGTGGTGGGGCCAAGTGGCGCCGGGAAATCGACGATTTTCTCGCTCCTGCTTGGCTTTTACGACGGCGATCAAGGCGGAATATTCTTCGACGGGAAACCTTCCCGGGAGATTCCTGTTGCGACTCGTCGGGCCGCAATGGCGGTGGTGCCCCAGGAAGTGCTTTTGTTCGGTGGGACTATTCGTGAGAACATTGAATATGGGCGTCCCGGAGCGAGTGAAGAGGAAATCATCGAGGCTGCCAGAAAGGCGAACGCCCACGATTTTATTGACGCGTTCCCGGAAGGCTATGATGCCATGGTGGGTCCCCGCGGGGTGAAGCTCAGTGGCGGTCAGCGTCAGCGTATCGCCATCGCGCGGGCCGTCTTGGCGGATCCGAAGATTCTTCTCCTGGATGAAGCGACGAGCGCCTTGGATTCTGAGAGTGAACGCCTGGTGCAGGAGGCACTGGATGAACTCATGAAAGGGCGGACCAGCTTGATCATTGCGCATCGCCTGGCCACGGTGAAGAGTGCTGATAAAATCCTGGTTTTGAAAGATGGCAGAATTGTGGAGGATGGGAATCATTCCGATTTGATGAAGAAAGAGGGAACCTATCGCTTGCTTGCTGAGACGCAGTTGCTGAATTAATCGGGGAACGAGGCTGGTTTTGCGGGAGGTTTTTTTGAGGAGTGAACCGTGGTTTCAGGCCTGCGTCTTTTTTGTTTGCATCTGCGAAGGTTTAGGGTGACTTTGCCGCGACGAGAATAACCTGATAAAGATAATCAGATTACTCGTCTTTAAGCGAACGCGAACAGCCTTTACCGAAATGTCAGACGTCAAACTCTCCAAAAACGAGTCGATTAAAACCGATAGCAACTATCTCCGTGGGACCATTGCCGAGGGCTTGGCCGATGAAACGACCGGCTCGGTTTCCAAAGACGACGAGCAATTGTTGAAGTTTCACGGGACGTATCAACAGGATGACCGGGACGTTCGGATCGAACGGAAGCGCGCGGGTCTTGAGAAAGCGTTCACTTTTATGATCCGGGTCAGAGTCCCCGGAGGGGTCACGACCACCGAACAATGGCTTGAGGTCGACCGTATGGCGAGCGCCTACGGAAACGAGAACTTCAAGCTGACCACCCGGCAGGCGTATCAGCTCCACGGAATCATCAAAAAGGATCTTAAAAAGACCATCAAAGAGATCAACGACACGGCCATGGACACGATCGCAGCTTGCGGCGATGTAAACCGGAATGTGATGTGCAATCCCAATCCGGCCCAGTCGTCCATTCATGGAGAAACCCTCAAAGTCGCCCAGGCCATCAGTGATCACCTGACGCCGGCAACAGGAGCCTACCACGAAATCTGGCTCGATGGCGAAAAGGTTGAAACTTCGGAAGAGGAGGTGGAGCCCATTTACGGGAAAACTTATCTGCCTCGAAAGTTTAAAATCTGCATGGCGGTTCCTCCCCACAACGATGTGGACATCTACTCCCAATGTCTTGGTTTCATCGCGATCCAAAATGAGGGTGGTTTGGTTGGATTCAATGTCACCGTTGGTGGCGGCATGGGCATGCATCACGGACAAGAGAAGACCTTCCCGCGGATCGCCGATGTGCTCGGATTCATTCCGGTTGAGAAAGCGGTCGAAGTCGCTGAAGAGGTGGTCAAGATTCAACGTGATTTCGGTGATCGCACCGAACGCAAACACGCTCGCTTGAAGTATACGATCGATGACCGTGGCATCGAGTGGTTTAAAAAAGAGATTGAGGGACGCCTTGGATACGAAATCGCACCAGCACGTAATTTTGAGTTTGTCAGCAATGGCGACACCTATGGATGGACCGAAACCGAGGATGGAAAGAGTCAGCTAACTGTTTTCATCGAGAACGGCCGGGTCATCGATCAGAATGGCTATCAACTCCGAACCGGTCTCCGTGAGATCGCCAAGGTTCACAAGGGCGATATGCGTCTGAGTTCAAATCAAAACATCATCATCGCCGGGGTTGCTCCCGCGGACAAAGCCGGGATCGATGCGCTCATGAATGATTATGGGATTGCCGCGAAGCAAAACCGTTCGGCAATGCGCTTGAATTCGATGGCTTGCGTGGCTCTGCCCACTTGTGGTCTTTCCCTGGCCGAGAGTGAGCGTTACCTGCCCACCCTGATTGATGAAATCGAGGAGATCCTCGATGAAGTGGGGCTGACGCAGGATGCCATCACCGTTCGCATGACCGGTTGTCCGAATGGATGTGCCCGGCCCTACATCGCAGAGATCGCTTTTGTGGGGCGTGCTCCCGGCAAATACAATATTCATCTGGGTGGTGGATTTGTTGGAAACAGGATCGGAGGGATTTGGCAACGCAGTGTCAAGGGCGAGGAAATTGCAGGATTACTCCGTCCGATCCTCAAGCAATACGCCACGGAACGAAACGAGGGTGAGCGATTTGGAGATTTTGTCATCCGAGCCGGAATGATTCATGAAGTGACCCATGGTAGCGAGGTCCACAAAGAACACTCCCCGGCATGAAGCCATCCCAATCCACCTCCGGCGTCGTGCTGAAGAGCGATCCTTCTTCCGGGGAATTGTCGGGAATTCTCGAGCCTCTCAAGGCTCATGAGCGACTCCTGCAACTCAAGGAGATCTACGGGAAACGTTTGGTTGCGAGCAGTAGCTTTGGTTTGCAAGCTTCTGTGATGCTCCATTTGATCAAAGAGCACGCTCCGGAGGTGCCTGTCATTTTCGTCGATACCGGTTACTGTTTTCCGGAGACCTATCAATTTGCCGAGAGCTTCATCGACCAATGGGGGCTCGATATCCGGGTCTTCAATCCGGCGATTTCAGCTGCCCGCCAGGAAGCACTTTACGGGAAACTCTGGGAGCAGGGGGAAGAGGGAAATAAAAAATATGCGCTCCTTAACAAGGTCGAGCCAATGAACAGGGCGCTTTCCGAGATCGGCGGTGACGTCTGGTTAAGCGGGCTCAGGCGGAGTCAATCTTCGAGCCGCGCTGATCGGGCCTTTGCCGAACAGCAGAGCTCAACACTGAAAGTTTATCCGATTCTTGACTGGGCTGAGGCCCAACTGGCATCCTACTTTTTCGAAAACGATCTCCCCAGGCATCCTCTTGAAAGAGAAGGTTATCTTACGATGGGGGACTGGCATTCCACGAGAAAGCCACAGGCCGGAGAGAGTGCTGAAGAGACCCGCTTCGGTGGGCAGAAATATGAATGTGGACTCCATGAGGAATCCGGTCAAAATGACTTCCAAATCTAACAAACGACTAAAACCATGAACATCGCTTCCAACATCGTCGATACTGTCGGCAACACGCCCCTGATTAAATTAAACACTGTCACGGAAGGGCTCGATTGCGAGGTCTACGTTAAGGCGGAATTTTTCAACCCGCTCTTCAGTGTGAAGGATCGAATTGGCAAGGCCATGATCGAAGATGCCGAGGCCAGTGGAAAGCTAAAGCCCGGCGGCACCATCGTTGAAGCGACATCGGGAAACACCGGGATCGCGCTTGCTTTTGTTGCCCGTGCAAAGGGCTACAAATGCATTCTGACCATGCCTGAAACCATGTCGGTGGAGCGCCGGATTTTACTGCGTTGCCTCGGTGCTGATATCGTGCTCACTCCCGGACCCCGTGGAATGGGTGGAGCTATTGCGAAGGCCAAGCAGATTCTTGCCGAAGACGAAAATGCCTTTGGCCCCAGTCAGTTTGACAATCCGGCCAATCCGCAGGTTCACCGCGAGACGACCGCCGAGGAAATTTGGGCGGACACAGATGGGAATATCGACGCGATCGTTGCAGGTGTTGGAACAGGAGGAACAATCACCGGTGTGGGTGAGGTTCTCAAATCCCGTAATCCGAACTTTAAGGTGATCGCTGTTGAGCCGGAAAACAGCCCTGTGATTGGTGGCGGTTCTCCAGGCCCTCACAAGATTCAAGGGATCGGAGCTGGCTTTATTCCCGGAAACCTCAACACCGCCATCGTTGATGAAGCGATCACCGTCACGAACGAGGAGGCTTTTGAAATGGCTCAAAAACTTGCCCAGCTTGAAGGGATCCCTGCTGGTATTTCAACGGGAGCAAATGTGGCGGCCGCCCTCAAGGTTGCGGCTCGCGATGAATTTAAAGGAAAGCGAATTGTAACGATTGGATGTTCATCAACTGAACGCTATCTGAGTACGCCACTTGCTGAAACCTATCGGGAAGAGGTGTCTAATCTGCCCGTTGCCGAGCTTCCCGAGTAGCATTTGCTTGTCCTCGAACTCTTTGAAAGCTCCGGCCAATTGGCCGGGGCTTTTTCGTGGTGCGCCCGGCAGGGCGCCCTGACTCGGGGGTTCAAGCCCCCTGTGGGCCCGGTAGAGGGAACCACTAGCCGGACGGCAAGGCGTCCACCGCGAGGTGATTGGTCGCTACCCGCGAGCAGGAATGATGGAAAGCGGGAATCTTTGCTGTTTTTTAGGATTTGAAAAAGGTGGGGTAAGTCGTCCCTCGTTCTTTTTCCGTTCACTGCTAGGTTCTTTTCATGGACAAGTTTCTATGGTTGGTCTGGGTTGCGGGGATTATC
>CALFSW010000176.1 GCA_937916505.1 uncultured Verrucomicrobiales bacterium
TCGTGATGAATGGGCTCGTAAGGGTGCTCGTGGCACTGAACGCACTCGAAGGTGACTGCTAGGAATTTGCTTTTGGCGGGAGTGCCTTGAAGCCGCCTTTGGACCGGAGCGGAGGGGGGAGAATGGGGGTTAACCACTGGATGAAGTGGTGTCCCTAGCTTGATCGCCCTGCTTCGACACATTCCATTTGACAACCGCACCCCTGAAGCGAACATAAAAAAATGGCCCGCAACGTGAATCCAACAAGCACCTCATTCGGGCCTCTCAGCCACCGGCAGCGACTCTGGGTCCTGGGCATCGCTCTCGCATGCATTTCATGCCTTCCCGCGCTGTGGGCATTCCCACCGGCCCCCTTCCAGACGCTTCATGGCATGGTCCGGGATGAATACGGCAAGGTGTTGAAGGTCGATGGCGCGTCGGTGGTCTTTTCCACGGACGGCGAACAAGTGCTGCGGGTGCCGATCGAGTCCGGCTCGCTGATCAACCAGAACTACCAGATCCGCCTGCGCATGGACATGCAGCGCATCGGAACCGTCAAATACAACGACCTCGCTCAGAACCCCGGCCAGCAGTTCACCCTCGCCGTGCGCATCAACGACATTCTCTATCAGCCCCTCGAGATGTCCAACCCGCCGACCGTGGGCAAGCCCGGCGAGCGCACCCGCCTCAATCTCACGCTCGGCGTGGACTCCGATGGCGACGGCATCCCCGACGCCTGGAAAATGAGCCAGCTCTCCGCCGCCGGGATCATGCCGGATGAAAACGGCTGGCGCTTCGACCTGCTCCCGCGCGACGGCGACTTCGACGGCGACGGCATCTCCAACTACAACGAATACATCGCCGGCACCTACGCCACCGACGGCAGTGATTACCTCTTGCTCAAGCTCGTCGAGAAACAACCCAGCAGCGTGCGGCTCTCGTTTTACTCGATCATCGGTAAGACCTACTCGCTCGAAGCCTCGTCCGACACGAAGAACTGGGTCCAGGTTTCCCACTACACCAGCAACCCCGAGCCGACCGTAGTATCCGAGGGTGACGCACCCGCCGCCGCGCCCGTTCCCCAATTCTCCTACGAAGCGACCAACACCCACGCCGTGGAAATCTTCAGCGGCCTCCGCAGCGACACCCAAACCTTCTACCGCTTACAAGTCCGATGAGAAATCCATCCCGCACCGCCGCCCTCATCCTGCTGCTTTCCGGCCCGCCACTGCTCGCCCAGTGGAAAACGGAATCCTACGTCCTCAAGGGCGGCTGGAATGCCATCTATCTGCACGGCGACGCCACCCACACCACTCCCGCCGAACTGTTTCAAAGCACGACCGTCTCGCAAGTCTGGCGCTGGAACCCGAATCCCAACCAAATCCAGTTCACCGAGTCACCCGCGGTCC
Organism: uncultured Verrucomicrobiales bacterium; assembly: GCA_937916505.1. Lineage (GTDB taxonomy): Bacteria > Verrucomicrobiota > Verrucomicrobiia > Verrucomicrobiales > Akkermansiaceae > SW10. The sequence goes on from CALFSW010000176.1 coordinate 1,389, forward strand.
CATCCGAATCTAGCAGCGAGTGGACCATCTGGAATCGCGACGACTTAGAAGAACAGAAACTCAGCGCGCTGGTCGGGCAGTCCGCCTATCTCGTTTTCTGCGACGGCGCCGCCTCCACCAGCAGCACGGTCAATATCTTGCAACGGCCGCTGCCGCCCGCCGCGACTTGGCTCATCAGCGGCGCGAATTTCCTCGGTTTCCCGGCCGACACCGCGACCAAGCCGATCATGACTTCCTATTTCGCCAGCTTACCCAAGGCCACCGCATCCCCCGCCAAGATTTATAAATACATCGGCGGCGACCTCGGTGAATTCAACCCGATACAAGTTCCCGCGAGTTCCGAGCGCATCGACCGCAACACCGCTTACTGGTTTGAAAGCGCCGTGGTCAGCGATTTCACCGCCCCGGTCGAATACGAGGTTCCCGGCACCAATGGCATCGCCTTCGGCCGCACCGCCACCTACGTCACCATGGGGGTGATGAACCGCACCTCCAGCGCGATCACTCTCACACTCGAGACCGAGACCTCCGAACCCGCGCCCGCCGGGGAAACCGGCATCACCGGTCCCGTGCCGCTGACTTACCGCACCTTCAACAGCACGAACAACAGCTATATGGAAACTCCGGTCACCGGCAGCTTCACCGTCTCGGTGCCTGCAAACGGCCGGCTCGATCTGCAGTTCGGCGTGGACCGCTCACAGATGTCCGATTCCTCCGAAGCGCTCTACGCCTCGTTTCTCCAAATCACCGACTCCGCCGGACTCAGCAACGTGCGGATGCCAATGAGCGCCCAGATCGCCTCCAGCGCCGGACTGTGGATCGGCGAGGTCTCCGTCACCCACGTCGGCAGCACCGTCCCCGGCAGCCCCGGCACCACCACCACCCGCCCGTTCCCCCTGCGGATGATCGTGCATGTGGACGAGAACGGCCTCGCCCGTCTGCTCTCGCAGGTCTTTCTCGGTCCGCTCGCCTCCGGCCTAACCGGCGTCACCACCCGCGAGTCGCTGCTCCATCCCGAGCGCAAAGCGGAAGCCATGCGCCTCATCTCCAGCCAGATGCCACTGGACCGGGTCATCAGCGGCAGTGGCTCGTTTGCCGTCGGCAGCTCCCTGGCCTATCAGGTGGGCCTGACGTTCGATGATCCGACCAATCCCTTCGTCCACCAGTACCATCCGGATCACGACAACCGCGACCCGAACCTGCTGCCACTCAAAACCGGCGGCGAGAGCTACGACATCACCCGCAACTGCACCTTTCGCTTCACCGAAACTCCGCCCGACGGCGGCAGCATCAGCGGCTGGGGCACTTCCGTCTATGGCGGCACTTACTCTGAAGTCATCAAAGGTCTCAACAAGACCACCCAGAATCTAACCACATCCGGCACTTTCAACTTCCGCCGCCTGTCGGAAATTGCCGATATCGCCATCGATTAAACCCAACACCCATTTACCAACATCATGAAAGTATCATCCCTCGCCCTTCTCCTGCTCGTCAGCTCGGCGGCCGTCTCTCTGGCTCAGACCTCGCAAGTGCCGAATCTGCTCAGCTATCAAGCCAGCGTCACCAATGCCGCCGGCACCCCCATTGGCGCGACGGAACCCGTCAACCGGACCGTCACCTTTCAGTTCTACACCACCAGCTCCGGCGGCACCCCCGTTTACGCGGAGTCGCAGGTTGTCACCATCGCCAACGGCGACTTCAGCGTCCTGCTGGGAAATGGCAACGGCGTGAGTGGACTTCCCGGGCGGGTTGTACCTGCCTCGCCCATCCGCAGCCTCGCCTCCATCACCCTGAGCCCGCTCTATCTCGGCATCACCGTCGATGACGGCACCGCCGCTGTGGACGCGGAAATTTCCCCGCGCCAGGAGCTGGCCTCTGCCGCTTTCGCCACCCGTGCCCAGGTCGCCGAGGGCCTCGCCGACGGCAAACTCGCCACCGGGATGGTCGCGGACTCCGCCATCACCACCGTGAAAATCGGCGGCAACCAGGTCACCACCGCCAAGATCGCCGACGCTAACATCACCACCGCCAAGCTCGCCACCGGCAGCGTCACCCTCGACAAGCTCGACACCACGGCCATCGGCGTCTGGACCCCTAACGGACCGAACATCAACCGCACCAGCGGCAATGTCGGAATCGGCCAGCCAAGCCCGGGTTTCCCGCTCAATTTCTCCAGTACCGTCGGTAATAAAATCTCGCTCTATGGCAACAGCGGAAATCACTACGGCCTCGGCCTCCAAAATAACTTGTTCCAGATCTACGCTGGTGACAGCAGCGGGGATGTCGGTTTCGGCTATGGCTCCTCCACCGCTTTCACCGAGACCATGCGCATCAAAGGTAATGGAAATCTGGGAATCGGAACCAACAACCCCACCTCCAAGCTCCACATCAGCGGCGGCAGCGCCACCATCGACAGCGCCTCAGCCACCGCGGTGTCAGTCCTCCAGGGCGGAGGCACCGGCAAGGTGGATCTTGCCGTCGCCGGGGGCGCCGGATCATACTCCTCCTCCGCCGCCACCAATGACGGGGTTGTGCGCGCGATGACCGGTAAACTCCACCTGCAATCTGGAAACGGCGCGGCCGCGATCACGGTCGATGCCGCCAACAAGGTCGGCATGGGCACGATCAGCCCCGTCAACAAACTCGACATCCGCGGCAAACTAAGTGTCGGGGATGCCCAGCCCGACGCCGCTTACAATGGCGCCTTGCAGATCACCCGCCCCACGGGGGCGGCGCAGCATATCAATATGGTGCGAACCGGCAATGCGGCATGGTCCCTCGGCTATGTCGCCAACACGAACACCTTCGGGATCGGTGGTGGCACCAGCACGGACAGCAGCTTCAACCCCAACTTCCGAATGGACACTAATGGAAGGACCATGATCAACACGACCAACTCGTCGCAGGGCGATTTGAGCGTCGGGCTCGGAGGCTTAGTCTCTGTAGGCAGCCGAGGCGGAACGCCTGGATATGCCCGGATGAGATATGAGAACGGGGGCCGAATTTACCTCGAAGCCTATAACACCAATATAAACAATGGACAATGGAGAGGGTTTAGTATGGATGGCAACAACGATCTCGACTGGACTTCCGACCGTCGTCTCAAGAAGAACATCGTGGACGCCGAGCCGATGTTGGACCGCCTGATGCAGCTCCCCTTCCGCCGTTACCAGTACAAAAGCTCGACCAACCCGAACGAACGCCCCGAATTCGGCGTGATTGCTCAAGAAGTCGAGCCGCTTTTTCCTGATCTCGTTGGTCAGGGTGACGACGGCATCATGACAGTGGGATATACCAGCTTCGCCACCATCGCGTGCAAGACGATCCAAGAACTCAAGATCGAAAAAGACAACGAGATCGACGAACTGCGCACCGACCTGACCCAGAAGAACGCGGAGATCGCCGATCTCAGCGCTCGCCTCCTCGCCTTGGAAAAACTCGTGAGTGACCGTCGCTAACACCTGCCGTTTTCCGCTGCTTCCCAATCTCCAACCAGAAAATTGCCTTGAAACGATACTTCACTTGCTTTCGATCCACGAAACCGGGAGGCCGGCTCTGCGCCCTCATCGGGATCGCAGCGATTGCGATATCGCCCACCGCGCTGGGCCAGTTTGAAATCAAGGGCAAGGTGGAGAACAAGCTCACTTACCGCGGCGACGGCATCCCCAGCGGCAGCGGTGGCACGCCCAGCGGCGCGCCGACGATCACCCCGCAGTTTTCCAACGTATTAGAAACAAGTGCCACCAGCGGGCCCATCTCGACCTCGGCAGATCCACTGGTTGCCTTTCCCTCCTCACCCGCCGTCGTCCTCAAACGCTCCAGCCTCGGAAACACCTTTTCCTCCGGCGTCCCCGCCTATTTCATTGGCGACCGGATCGAGCTCCCGCTCGCCTACATCACCCCCGCCGGAACAAGCGTCGCCGCCACCTCGGACTTCTGGCGCGCGGAGCCCGTCCGCCCCGGGGAAATCGTCATCAACCCCAACGGCCAGCCGCTCAAGGATTCGTCCGGCGCGCTGATCGCGAATGATGGCGGAGTCCTCGTGCCCAGCCTCGCGACCGGAAGTTATGAGAACTTCTATTATAGCCCCCACGCCGCCCAGGTTTTCGCCAACCAACCGGGACAGGTGCAAATCTGGTGGCGCTCCCTGCTGCCAAACGCTAGCAACGAGTATGTCCTGGTGAAGGAGACTTTCGCCGTCTCCTCGTCCACCTCCCGCCCGATCCGGCAGTTTTTCTGGACCGAAAAAAGTTTCAACGGCCCGCCCATCAGCATTCCCAGCGGCCGCATCGTCACCGTAAACCCGGTCTTCAGCAACGTCTTCCCCTCATCCGTCAGCGAGGAATACGTGGCGGTGGGATCCTCCACTCCCGCCGATCCCGACGCCCAGCCCGCCGAGGAACTGCGCACCGTGTGGTTCGAAAAAAACACCGGCATTGGCTCCCTCCGCGCCTACAACATCACCGGTCGGATTCTTGTCGAATACCTCGGCGAACTCGGCGAGGACGGAACCCACGAGTTCCTCGGCGCCGACGTGGTTGAAATTTCAAAGGCATCTCCCTTCTCTACGCTATCGGTCAACCTGGGCAATGAAATCCGCCCCGCCGCCAACGACCCGAAACTGGTCGCCCTCCCGGTGGTAACCGACGCCTCCGGCACCGTCTCGTTCTACGGCAGCGTCTCCCGTCCCGACGGCAGCCTCGCTTATTATGCCGAGCAGGAAAACGCCCTCGAAGATCGCGTGGTCTTCTATTGGTTGGAAAAATCCGATGCGGCGATTGTTCCCGTTTCCGGAGACGCACCGGGCCTGGAAATCGACTGGCCGAAATACCTTCACAAATACCTGCAGGTCTGGCCCACCGATGTCGCCGCCTTCGCCCATTATACCATCCCCGGCGGCGGCAGCTCGCTTGACAACGGCACCGGCCTCAAGTTCGAGGGCGGCACCATCCCGACCCTCGTCTATCAAGATGATCCGGCCCAGGGCGAGGCCTCGATCGACAGCACCAGCCAAAGACTGTTAGTCGTCCCGACTGGCGACCAAGCGAACCGCGCGCTCCTCAAGTTCAGCGGAGATAACGGTTCAGTCTGGTATGTGCCTCTGCTCACCCAAGTCGAAGGCCGCACCGGCTTCCTCGAAAGCGACAGTCTCGGCCAGCTAACAGGCCAAGCCTATGTCGGCGAGCGCATTGAGCGTCCCTCCACGGATTACAGTCTCGCCGGCTATGTTGCCGCCGGCAGCTCCCACTCGCCAAATGCTTATATCAATCCCTTCACCGCCGGCATCAGCGAAGCTGAAAAAGGCGCCATCATTCCCGTCAACGCCCTTCCGGGAGATGGAAACGCCCTGAAAATCTGGTGGTTCAAACGGGTCGCCGCACCGTCGAGCGAGTTCACCGATTTTTACACCCCGGCGAAAATCGGCACCTACTCGTTGGATTACCGCCGCTCGTTGTTAGTCGATCAGGAAGACTTCGAGGGGACGGTCACCGGCTGGACGAACAACCTGACTTCCGTGGGTCCCGCAGGCGGCTATCTCGGAAGGTTAGCAAAATCCACCGGTGTCGCCACCGAAAAAACCTTCTCGGTCGATGGCAGCGGATCCACCGGCGTCTCCATCAACTTCACCTTCCATCGCATCGATTCCTGGGACGCGAATGAGAAATTCCAAGTGTATCTCAATGACCAAAAGTTGATTGATCAAACGTTCCCATACACCGAGGTCACCGACGTGATCGAGCAAAGCGGTTATTTCGAGAACCGCGCTTACTCTTGGAGCATCACCCCGGTCGCAGGCAGCTACGGGAATTTTCTGGGAGAATTTTGGAACGACCAAAGTTTCCGGGTGCAAATCCAAGCCGGCTCCCTGGACAATGTGCCGCTCAGCAGTTTGAAGCTCGGCTTCAGCACCAACTTGGATACAGGGATCAGCGACGAGTCCTTCGGCATCGACGACCTCACGCTCGAAGTGCCGCTTCCCCAGCAGATTGTCATGGCTTCGAACAAAGGCACCGGCAGCCTCGCCTCCGACGTCGCCGCTGGGACAATTTACAATCAGCCGGATGTCAGCAAAATTGGCTACAATCCCAACGAAGAGCACGGCATCCTGCTTGGCGGCCAAGGCTACGCCCTGCGCGACGACCTCAACCTCGTTGACAACGGCGAGGGAGCCGTCACCGGCACCGGTTTCACCTCCCTGCCACGAGTCCTGATCGAATACACGGATACCACCGACAAGCGCCCCGCGATCTCGGTTTATGAAGTTCTCCGTGAGAATGCCTTCTATAAGTTCTCCTATGGCATCACCGCCGGCACCATCCTCAACTCGCCGATGCCGATGCCGCTCCTGCCACTCCCCGTGGACCCCGCGACCGGGCTGAGCAAAAACCTCGAAGTGGCCTCGCCGATTGAAGTGACTCCTGAGGCCCTGGCAGCCGGGGCTCCATCCCTCTACGGGAAATTCAGTTTCAAGGACCGCAAAGGCTACGACTGGATCTACCGCGGTCCCCATGCCGGCGGCACTCCATCACTGGGCATGCAATTTTACTATCCGATGCAGACGAGCTTCGTTTTCCCGAACCGCGTGCAACCCGCCGAAGGGGAGCCCCTGCCCTTCCTCCGTCCCATCAGCGATGACGCTTATGTGGGAGATCCCGTGTTAGGCACTCCCCTCACCGTGGCCTATTTCCCCGTCTGGCCCACCAGTCCGCCCACCATGAGCGTGGGTGAGACCCTCGCCATGCCGAAGCGCGGCCTGCCGGCCGTTCGCGGCCAGAAAAGCGCCAATGTGCTCTACCAGCAATCCGTCGCGCAGTCCGGCACCACCAAGGAAAGCGCCGTCCTGCACGACCCGACGCGCTCCAAGTCGGTCTTGCTCAACGCCGGCTCGGTCGGCTTGAAAAGCCTGCCCGTCTCCATCGCCACTACCCAGGACAAGGGGAAAACCTACTTCCAGCTGCTCCCTCCCCACTTGCAGCAGCGCGTTTATTTCGACCCGAACATCGGCGATATCGGGGCCGTGGTCCTGATCGGCGAGTTCGTGGACGAAACCGCGGGCGAAGACTACATCCACCTCAACGCACTCAGCCCGGAAGACACGCAGGTCATGAAGAACCTCGTGGACCCAGACGACGGCGAGTCCGAGAGTTGGTATCGCGCCGTCGACGGCCTCACGACGCTGGTGGAAACCTTCAAAGAAGACCCGAACAAGCGGGGAACCTATATTCCAGATACTACGCTCAGCTATACCGTCAACAGCGAGAGCCTCGCCATCGTCACGAACTCGGACACCGCGGTGGATAGTTATGCCCTGACCGCCAATGGCGCGGGAGCGGGTTACGTCACTCTTCTCTTCGGTAATGGCGAGGCCTTCACCCCTAAGGGGGATCCCGTGGAGATGCAGATCATCCAAGTGGTGCCGCAGCTCTACACCGGCGATCTGAAAACCCTCGTCGCCTCGAATCCTCTCGATGAGCAGACCACCCTCCGCCACAGCGGCGACTTCGCCGCCCGCCCGGGCAACTATGAGTTCGAGTGGCGTTACGCAACGCCGGTCGATGGCGTGGCTCCCCTCACCTATCAAACCGAGATGACCACGGCGCTCGGGAATGTCGCTGAATGGAATTCGAAGACCAACCCAAGCAACCTGCTACCCAAGGACTCCGAATACACCACCAGCACCTACACACTCCCGCGCTCGATCAGCGTCAATGACCCTGGCTACACCACGGGTTCCGGCCTGCCCGGCATCGTGGTCAAAGCCGCCCAAACCGTGCACTACAGCTCGGGAAACCAAGGCGAGGCGATCTTCAGTGCCGACCTCAGCGCGCTCGACGGCTTCGTGCTTTATGTGAACGGGGTTCCGGTTTTGGCCTCCCGCATGCCGGCGGGAATCCCCGTGCCGGGAAACCTGACCCCGGTGGACGGATTGTCCGGCTTGTCGGACGAAGGACTCACCTATCAGTATCGCGTCCCCTCTTCGGTTTTCACCACCACCGAGAACCGGATCGAGGTCGCCCTCTACTCCAGCGCCGCTCCAGGCACCACACCCACCGTCCAAACCAACCTCCGGCTCGAGCTCACCTCCAGCGTCGACAAGGTGGACCCCGCCGTTTACGCAGCCTCGCCATGGCTCCGTCCTAACGGAACACTCACCAACGTCGCGATCGTCGGCGGCAGCGCGGACTCGCCGCTTGGAAATCCCTTGCTTCTATTCAGCGACAACTACTTCACCATGCGTTACCGCACCTTGCCCGGCAGCGGCAACGTCGCCGGTGACGGCTGGAGCAATTGGATGGAGCCCAAGCTCGTCATGAGTTGGATCAAGCGCGCGCTCGACGGCATCAATCCGTTCAACCAGCGCAACGACGACCTTTTCAACAATCCGGTCAGCACCGACGTCAGCATGCTCACCCAGGCCGGAACCCGCTGGGAGGGTGATGTCGCGCTCAACATCGACACCATCGAAGACTTCGGACTCATCGAAATTTACGAGACCCTGCTCAACCGCGCCAAGAAGCTCAGCATCGACGCCGGCTACGACGATGCCGGGACCAACGACACCCTCCTGTTGACCGCGGGCTATCTATCGGATCTCTACGTCATCGTCGGCAACGAGGCTGCGGACGATGCGGACAACCCCACCATCGCCATCGACGGATCGATCGAGTCCAGCGAAGTGGAAACCTCGCGCTTTTCCTTCGAAGGTCAGATCCCAACACTCATCGAGGAAGAATTGGCACTCTTGGCCGGCCGCGATGACTTCCTCAGTCCGAGCGTGACCACCGCCCCGGCCTACAACCGGCTTTACTGGAACTACACTAACGGCATCAACTCCGGTGAGTCAATCTATGCCATCAACTACAACATCAAGGAAAAGGCCGGTGCCGACACGGCCGACGGAACGATCGATGCGGATGATGCCCAGCACATGTTTCCTCAAGGTCATGGCGATGCCTACGGCCATTACCTCACCGCTCTGACTGGTTACTACAAGCTGCTCACCTCCGACAGCTTCACCTGGATTCCAAGAAGCGAGGGTGTCGATGTTCTCGGCCAGACCGTGCAGGTGGACTATCAGGACGAGCGCAAGTTCGCTGCCGCCGCCGCGAGTGTCGCCCGCAGCTCGTCCCGGATCCTCGACCTCACCGCGCGGATCTCGTACCGCGATGATCCCGGCACCGGCTGGGCGCACATGCGGGATAACACGGAAAACAGCGCGACCGGCATCCGACGCCAGCGGGGCTCCGACGAGTGGGCCGCGCGCGGCGGCCAGGGGGCTTATCTTCACTGGATCAGTGCCAACGCGATGCTGCCGGATGTCGATGACAATCCCAACCACACCGGCATCCAGATCATCGACCGCAGCACCGTTCCCGAGATCCCGGAAATCGTTGCCAGCGCGATCAATATCCAAGCCAACCTGGACGCCCAGTGCGCGCACCTCAATCCGCTGGGCCTCGCCAAGGGCGCCATCGCCTTTGATATCTCCTCTTCCGAGCTCAAGTCGGGCGCATCCCACTTTGAGCAAATCTATGCCCGAGCCCTGCGTGCCAACCTCAATGCCAAGGCCGCGTTCGACCAAGCCAGCGCGATGAACCGCCAGCTCCGCCAGCAAAACAACTCGCTCGACGACTACAACCTCGCCGTGGACGATCAGGAGCGAGCCTACGAATACGAGTTGGTCACGCTCTTCGGCAGCGCCTACCCGAACGATGTCGGTCCGGGAAAACTATACTCGCAAGGTTACGAAGGGCCGGACCTTTATCACTACTGGCTGATCGACCGCCCCTCGGTCGTGACCAGCACCGAGCAGACCGTCACCGTCAATTTCCGTGAGCCGGTAAACATGGACCCGTTTGTGGAATGGTCGCTGGACAAGACCTATCAGAAAATCACCGATCCGGTCCAGTATGTGAACCGTCAGATGGACATCGTTCCGAACCAGCTCATGCAGTTCGCCGTATCGGGGAGTGGCAGCCGCCGCGAGCCGGGCGCGATCCAGAGCGCGCTGCTCAATGTCTATCAGGCACAGGTCGGCTCCCGCGAGGCCGCCAACAAGCTGGATAGCCTCTCCGCCCAATTCGAGCGCGACTATCAGCTCTTTACCGAGTTCCGGACCACTTATGACGACGCCGTCGCCAACGACGAGGCCCTCACCCAGGAAGCGCAGTTTTACCGCAACGCCGCCCAAGTGTATGATGCCGCCTCACAGCTCCTCGAGCTCGTGGGTGACTACGCCGAGAAAATTGGCGGCGTCACCGCCATGTCGTTCCCGACCGTCGTCGGCTTCTCGATGGACAGCACCTCGGTGATGCGCAGCCTCTCCCGTTACGGTGGCTACGCCGCCGCCTTCGCCCAGCGCCAGGCAGCCCTCCAGTTGGACACCGTGGTTGACCGTCTTGAGGGCAAGGCGGACGAAATAATGGAGGAGACCGGCGGCTGGGAGGACGGCCTCGCCCGCGACAACGAAGACAAGCAGCATGTCGTCGAGTTCGAGCGACTCCTTCGGGAAATCATCGCCTGCGGCTACGAGCTCTCACACCGCGCCGCCGAGTTGCAGCGCGCCAACGAGAGCGTCGCCGGACTGATGGCGCGCGGGGATCACCTCCTCGCCGAGCGGGAAATCTTCCGCATGCGCGCCGCCGCCGTGGTGCAAGGCTACCGCACCCGCGACATGACCTATCGCACGTTCCGCAACGAAGAGCTTTCCCAATACCAGGCGCTCTACGATCTCGCCGCCCAATATACTTATCTTGCAGTGCAAAGTTACGATTACGAAACCGGCCTGCTGGGAACCAGCGCCGGCCAGGAATTGATCGACGGCATCGTCGGCACCCGCTCGCTCGGGAAATTCCAAAATAGCAATCCAGTCGCCGCCACCGGCACCACCGGCGACGGTGGCTTGGCCAGCATTCTGGCCCGCCTCAACAGCGACTGGTCGGTGGTCAAGCCGCGCCTCGGGATCAACAACCCGGATAAAAACGGCACGCTGTTCTCCCTGCGCCAGGAGCTGTTCCGGATCCGCACCGATGCCTCTACCAGCGAAGATGACAAGGCGTGGAAGGAAACCATCCAGCAGCATATCATGAGCAACCTGCTCAACGATCCGGACGTCGCGCTCCATGCGCGCAATCTGCGCAAGCCGAACGGGGCGTCGGTCCCGGGCATCGTCATTCCGTTCACCAGCACCATCGCCCATGGCCTGAACTTCTTCGGCCAGCCGCTGGCCGCGGGAGACCATGCCTACACCGCGACGAACTTCGCCACCAAGATCTATTCGACCGGTGTCGTCTTGAAAGGCTACATCGGCATGGATCCCTACGCGTTTGGAAGCGGGGAGGCCACCTCCGCGGCCACCTCCGATGCCGATGCCCTCAGCGCGACGCCCTATGTCTATCTGATCCCCGCCGGATTTGACAGCATGCTCGCCCCGCCGCTCGGAGATACATCCTTGGTGCGCTCCTGGTCGGTGAAGGATCAGGCGATGCCGCTGCCCTTCAACCTCGGTCAGAGCGATTTCTCCGACACCCAGTTCTTCACGCCCGAAGGCACGGTCAACGAGCAGTTATGGATCACCCGCAAGCACCAAGCCTTCCGCGCGATCAGCGATCCGTCATTCCTCTACAGCAGCATGCCGGAGGAATTCACCAACACCCGCCTGGTCGGCCGCAGCGTCTGGAACAGCCAGTGGAAAATCGTCATCCCCGCCTACACCCTGCTCAATGACGAGCAAGGCGGGCTGGATCGCTTCGCCCGTACGGTCAAGGACATCCAGGTCTTCTTCCGCACCTACTCGAACTCCGGAAATTGATGGGAACGATCGATCTGTCACGGAAT
>CALFSW010000177.1 GCA_937916505.1 uncultured Verrucomicrobiales bacterium
ACCCCGGCCACGCCCGCGTCCGCGGCAACGCCTATAAGGGTTACCGCGAAGGCCTCTTCAAGAACGACGTCACCGTCGCCGAAATTCTCCACGAGGCCGGCTACGCCACTGGCCTCTTCGGCAAGTGGGGCCTCGGCCTCTCCAGCCAACCCGACGCCGTCCCCACCAATCAGGGCTTCGACGAATTCTTCGGCTACCTCAACCAACGCAAAGCCCACTCCTACTACCCCGCCTACCTCTGGGAGAAAAAATCCAGAATCGAATTCCCCAAGCACCTCGGTCACGATCACAAGCAGCAGAGCCACTACGACGCTGAAGGCAACGTCCGCCCCCACGGCATTGAAACCCCCGACGACGCTCAGTACTCCTTCGACCTCATCCACGCCCGCTCGCTGGACTTCGTTCGGCGGCATGCCAAAAAAGATCGAGCGCAGCCCTTCTTCCTCTACCTCGCTCCCACCATTCCCCACGGCCCGCTGATTGTTCCCGAACTCGGCCCTTACAAAGACAAAGACTGGTCCATCGGAGCCAAAGAATGGGCTGGAATGGTGACTCGCCTCGACACCGCTGTCGGCGATGTCCTCGTTCTTCTCGAAGAACTCGATCTCGACGACAACACCCTCATCCTCTTCGCCGCTGACAACGGTCACTGCAACGACGGTTACGACCGCGACAAATCCGTCACCTCTATCAGCGATCACTTCGACAGCTACGGCCCCACTCGCGGGCTGAAAGGCGAGAGCTACGACGGCGCCTTCCGCGTCCCCGCCATCGCCCGTTGGCCCGGCAAGATTTCACCCGGCCAGATCAACGACCACTCCTGGGCCTTCTGGGATTTCCTCCCCACCGCTGCCGAAGTGGCCGGCATACCGGCCACGGACCTTCCGCCCAACGACGGCATTTCCATTCTCCCAACCCTCATCGGCAACCACGCCGAACAAGCACAACACAAATACCTCTACTGGGAATACGGTGGAAGCCAGGCCATCCGCACCGGAAAGTACTTCGCTCACCGCATCAAAGGCGGCCCTGTCGAACTCTACGACCTCGAAAAAGATCCCCAGCAAAAAAACGACATTGCCACCGCCAACAAGAAAATCGCCGCCAAGGTTCTCACCTGGATGAACGCCTCCCACACCCCGTCCACTGTCTGGCCCACCCCTGGTGAATCCACCACCGACTACAAGGCCCGGCTCAAAAAACTCGGCATCCCCCCATACCCCGTCAACATTGACGGCTGACCAAAAAAGTCTCGGAAAAACGGGTCTTCACCTGACCATTTACGAAGCTCGATAATCCCAAAAAAATTCAAAATGCCAATTACACTCCCACCAATCAACCGTCGTCAATTCGTCAAGCGCTCGCTCGCTCTTGGTGGCGCGGCGATGATGACGTCACGCTCGTTGGCAGCCGCGGATAGTGAAGGTGCTCGGTTGGATCAGAACCGGGTGGCTTTGCTTGCGGATACGCACATCAGTGCGGATCCTGATCTAACTTACCCTGGGACGAAGTGGCCAGATTCGCCCGTCAAGGAGAGCGAGCATGAGTGGGTCAACATGGCGGATTGTCTTGCAGAGACCGCCAAGAGTATCATCGCACTCAATCCTCGACCGGCTCACTTGATCGTCAACGGCGACTGCGCTCTCAGCAATGGGAAAGAAGCCGAGTACAAGGAGTTTCTCAGGCTGGTTGAGCCACTTCGCGCGGCGGGCATCACCATTCATGTGACGATTGGAAATCACGACAATCGAGACAACCTGTGGAAATTGCTCCCCTTCCTGAAGAAAGAACAAATGGGCATTCAGGCGGGCGTGCTTGAACTCCCGCACGCGAACCTCGTCCTCTTGGATTCAGGCAGAAAGGGAATCCTGGGAGAGGAACAGCTGGACTGGCTCGCCCAAAAACTCGACGAACAAGCGGATAAGCCAGCTCTTATCTTTGGTCACTTCAACCCGTATCCCAACCGGGGCGTGCGGCCTATCAAGGGCATGCGTGATGGGGAGTCTCTGTTGAAACTGCTTGCCGAACGAACGCATGCCAGAGCCTATTTCTATGGCCACACCCATGAGTGGCAGCATGATCAACGGGATCATCTCCACCTCATCAACCAACCGGCAGTCAGTTACTATTTTGGAAAAGGCCATGCGAACGGCTGGGTCGACATGAAGCTCACTGAAATGTCCGCTGATCTGGAGTTACACTGCATCAACCGTGAACATGAGCAGCACGGGGATCGGAGGCAGGTCAATTTGAATGGTTAGAAAACAAAGAACGTTGAAATGAAAGTTATTGACCTATCTTTCCTTGTTGTTGTCAGCATTTGCGGAGCGGCACTCTGTCTTGCCGACACCGATACCTTGAATCCAGCCCACCCTCCTAGCAACAAGTGACATGATTTCCGACGACGACAAGCGCGCAACCTCACCTCTGGCCAAGGCGCTCCTCGCGAGCGGGCTCTTTGTTCTCATCGCGATTGCGGGACTCCTCCTCAGCAGGTCGGAATGGAGGCTGGCCCCCGAGCCCGTCCTCGCATCCGGGGAACTGCCGGGCGGAGACTTCCTCGTGCATCGCGCCGAGCTCGGGGAGAGCATGGCCATCGAGGGCCTCGAGAAGGTCGGCGGATTCCGGGCGCCATGGTATGATGACGCAAAAACTGAGTTATTCGGCTCCAATTACTCCCACGAATTCGCGGGTGGCCATGGATTCGGGCTCAGGATGCTCCTCGAGGGCGACGAAGGTCGCCTTCGAAGCGCCGAGTTCTCTTTTTCCCCTGACCATGAAGGTCTCCTGCTCCTCGTCACGGCCCGGGATGCGCAGGGCGAGCCCATTTCCTCGGACCTGCTGAGGGATACGGAGAGTCTCTTCAAGATTGAGCGCAATCCCACTGGCATCCTCACCAAGACCGAGAGCTGGGACAAGGCCTCCAGCGACAGGCCGACCTACAGCCTCGAGGTCGAAGACGGAAGTGGAGGCTGGCTCCCCATGCTCGGCCCTATCATCGTTCGGGAGGCGGACGGCCGTGCGTTCTTCTCTGCCAGGGTCTTTCCTCGCACCCCTCCCAAACTGAAGCTGCGGGCCACCATCGGCACGGAGAAGCCCGTCGTTCTCGAGATCCCCAACCCGGGTTACCGGTCCTCCATTCCGGCCCTCACGACCGATTTCGCCCCCTTTGAGCGAGACCTCGGCGAGGTCACGGTGCGCCTTCGCGAGGCCGTCATCAAGCCGGGCAGGGTGGGGCAGGCACCCTATCCCAAGATCTCTTGGCAGATCGAACCCAACGAGGGAAACCCGCAGGCGGCGTCAGCCTACCTGTTCTACCACGAGGCGATCGAGGATCAGGTAGGGAACTCACTCAAGCGCGGTCCCCTCCTCCCCGGCACGCGCCAGATCCGGGTCGTTGGCCAAGTCGTGCTCTCCAGTCACTATTCTTACCCCCGCGAAGACAGCCTTATCATTGCTGAGGCCACCTGGGGGGATGGTAAGACGCCCCTCGTATTCAATCTTGCCACGGAGGCCACCGATAGCGGGGTCCAGACAATAGTGCTCAAACCCGGGAAGGGTGAATCGGAAACCACTTTCCAGTTAGACGCTGTGGCCGAGTATCCTGAGCAGGGGCGTTCGCCGGTCGTTGAGAGCCTCAGGTCGAGCCGTCAGCCCCTCTGCGTCTTCGTCGGGGAAGAGCCCCTCTCCCGCAAGACCGCTGGCCGGAGCGACTGGTCTTCCACCGTAATCGGCGCGGGCGAATCGCGCAAATACAGGGCCAAGATGTCCTTCGAATGGCGGCTTGAGGACGGCGCCCAGCCCAAGCCCGGTCAGACCATCCGCATCGGTATCGCACCCGACATTCCCGGCCTGCCTTTTGAGTTTGTCCTTCCCGCCGACGTCTTTAAGAAGTAGGCCTCATTCTCACAAAAACTTTCGTTAAAAGAAAAACAATTTAAGATGAAATTATTATCCCTTATTCTTACCTGCTTGTGCGGAGCGCCACTCTGTCTTGCCGATTCAGAACCTGACAAGCCCATCACGGTTCGTGTTGCTGCTTACAATGTAGAGTTCGGCAAAAGCGCGACCCCGGAAGAGATTGGGGAGATGCTCAAGCCATACAAGCTGGATATCATCGGTTTTGACGAAGCCCCGGATGGTGATTGGACCGCTCGCGTCGGCAAGGTGCTGGGGATGCCACATAGTTTTGTGGGCAAGATCTCATCGGCGAATCACAAGGATAAGTACAAGACGATTCTCAGCAGGACAGCGTTAGAAAATACTGAGGAACACACACTCACTGGCCGTGGCTGGAATCCCGCGTCGGTTGTCAGAGCAGTGACTAAGATTGATGGAGTTTCCTTCGCCTTCTACTCGCTACATATCAGCGGATCGAAGGCCAATGAGGGCCATGCCCACAGCCTTGCGACCGAAGTTCTCAATAAGGAGACAACCGAAAGAGTGATCGTCGTTGGGGATTTCAACAATAACATCGGCGATGCTTCCATGAAGACGATCGAGGATGCTGGCTTCAGCCCCACATGGAACGATCTGGAGATTGATCTCTTCCGGGAGTTTACCTACAACGCCCAAGACCCAAAAAAGAATAACGGGGTGATCGATCACATCTTCTACAACACTTCGGCTGGTGCGAAGGCAACAGACGGAGCGATCATTGAACTAAAAAACCCTTTGTCTGATCACAAGCCCATCTGGTCACAGATCGTGTTCCCTCGGGATCTTAAGAAAGCGGCTGGGGTTCAGGCAGCGTCACATAATAAGGAAGAAAGCACGACCAAGCTCCGGGTTGTGGCGTATAACGTCGCTTGCGGCCAATGGGCAACACCTGAACAAATTGCCGAGCTTCTCAAGCCCCTGAACGCCGACATCGTATTGCTGAGTGAGGTTCCCAAGGCTAACCGGGGAGAAAAAGTGAAGGATTGGTCACTTCGGGTAGCAGAAGCGCTCGGCCTGGAGCACGCTCATGTTGGAACCGTTTCATCCGCAAATCACAAGTCTCCCGACTGGGGCGATGTAACCGGTCAATACGGCGGCAAGTTTAAGTCCATCTTGAGCCGCACCCCATTGACAGGGGCTAAGGATATCCTGGTGGAAGGCAGTGGCTGGAGGCGTGCCAGCGCCGTTCGAGTAGAGACTGAAATCGCAGGTAGGAAGCTCGCGCTCTACTCACTGCACTTGCCGGGATACGCGCACAACAAGCGTCAGCCAACCACAGCCGATGCCTGGGAGGGCTCGAAACACCATAGTCTGGCGGAGCACATCAAGGCAGAAGATGCCTCCTACGACGTCATTGTCGGGGGGGATTTCAATGAATGGACCGATAGCGTTGTCATGAGCGGCCTGTTGAAAAGTTGTAACTTAGAGAATGCGACCAAAGAGAAATCAATCGACCACATCCTCTACAGTCAGGCGAGGCCGATCAAGCTCTTAGAAGCCAAGAGAGATTGGGGCCCAAAGAACCAGAACGATACGAATGAAAAAGCCGACGGTTGCCTGTCCGACCATCCCTGGGTTTGGTGCGAGTTAGAGATCTCTAAGAAATAACTAGATGATGAAGAACAGAATTCGTACGATTACAGCTCTAGGAATTCTGATCGCCATCGGGCTGGCTTTTATAACTCCTCTGCCCGCACAAAGCGAAGAGTCCAGCGTGAAAGTCATGTCGTACAATATCTATCGCGGCGGTACGTTCCGTGGGCAAGCGTTGTCCCAAACCGCTAAGGTGATTCAGGAGGCAAAGGCAGATATTGTCGGCATTCAGGAAACGCGTTCCCCTGACGGTGTTAATGCGGAGGAGTTGGCCCGGTTGCTGGGCTGGAATCACCATGTGAACCCCGGGAACAGGGTCATCTTAACGCGTTATGAGATTGTCGAGGAGATGAGAGATGGCATCAAGGTCAAACTGCCTTCCGGCCAGGAAGCTTACCTCTTTAACCTGCACCTCCCATCAAATCCTTATCAGCCCTACCAACTTTTAGGCATCCAACCAAAGTGGGAGAAACACAAGGATACTCCCTTCATCAAGACCGAAGCCGAGGCGATTGAAGGCGCAAAAGAAGCACGCGGCGGGGAAATTTCAGCGCTTCTCAATCAGATCCGTTCTCTCCCCGACAAAGAGGCTCCTGTTTTTGTGGTAGGCGATTTCAACGAGCCCTCACACCTTGACTGGACCGAAGCCGCTGCCAAGTCCGGTCGCCACCCCATCAAAGTCGAATATCCCAACTCTTTGGCAATGACCAAAGCAGGCTTTGCCGATGCCTGGCGCACGCTCTATCCCGACGAGATGAAAAAGCCCGGCTTCACCTGGACGCCCATCATGACGGCCGATGCCCCCAAGACCCACCACGACCGCATCGATTTTGTTTACTTCAAAGGCAAAGGCGTAAAAGTGACTGAAGCCAAGATCGTCGGAGAAAACAAAGAGAACGCGGATATCGTCGTTGCTCCCTATCCCTCTGACCACCGCGCTGTGGTTGCGACGTTCACGCTACCCAATCTAGAAAAACCAGAGCAGTTGGATGCTAACAAGCCGAATGCAGGCGACGGAAAATAGTTGTGCGTCAATCCAGTCGTTCGATTTTAGGAAACATGTTCAGAGCCTGTCCCGAATGGTGCTGCGTTAAGAGCATTCTTCGATGTTTTCGTGGATATTGACAAAAACTCAATTTCCTCGATTTGGATGTAGATTTGAGACTCTCAAGCCTTTATGTTTCCAGTGTTTTGTTCGCGATGACCCTGCTTAACGCAGCGCCATTCGAGCCTGTCCCCTAATTCCTAAGGTCCTAAGGATATAGATCTGACCCCATTATTGAAACTTGCGAAAAAAACAGCAGGTTTCCGGAAATTCCGGAGAAGTGGGTGGATGTCGGACAACCAGAACAAATCAACATTGATCGAAGCAGACTTCATGCGGCTTCTTTTGCAGCATGAGAACGCGCTGCGAGCCTTTGCTCGTAGCCTGCTTCCTGACTGGGGTGCCGTGGATGATGTTCTTCAGGATGCCAGTGTCATCATGTGGCAGAAGCTGGGCCAGCTGGAGGATGAGGACGGTTTTTTGCCCTGGGGCAAGGTCATCGTTCGCTTCCATTGTTATCGATACCTCGAGCAGAAGAAGAGGAAGGGCGCTGTCTTCAGCAACGAGCTGGTCGCGATCCTGGCGGACGAAGCCGAGCAGATCAACGAAGCGGAACACAGCAACCGCCGGCAAGCGTTGGAGTCTTGCCTGGGTAAGCTTTCCAGTCCGGAACGTGAGTTGGTTCTGGCTCCCTACCTGCATCACGGACGAATCAAGGAACTCGCTGAACGTGGGGGCACCTCTGCGAATGCGCTTTATAAAAAACTGGGACGCCTGCGAGATGCCTTGCGCAACTGTGTCAAAGAAAGGCTGGCTCAATCATGAACAAGACCAATCAAGAACTACTGGACGGCTATTTCCAGGGCCGGGCGAGCGACGAAGAAGTCGCTGAGCTCGAGCAGCGGATGCTCGACGACGCGGACTTGCGGCAGCATTACCTGCAGGAGGCCATGTGCGAA
>CALFSW010000178.1 GCA_937916505.1 uncultured Verrucomicrobiales bacterium
GAGAACCTCCGCCCGCTGGGATACGATGGCCCGGATCAATTCGAATCGAGGCTAGCCACGTCACTGTCATTGTTGTTTCCAGACTAATCATATCGGCGCAGCGGTTAAAATATTTTAATAACCATTTATGGGTTCGATCATTCAATTGGCTTTGAATTTCCGGGGGAATTTTTTAACAGCAAGGGGCGCTTGAGAAAGAAGTTTATGTCGTAAGATGTTGGCTGCCCCAATTCACGCTGCCCCTTCTGTTTTGGCCCGGAGCTCCGGTATTCCACCGGGATCAAGACTACGGCCGGGCTGATTCCGGTTTGTCATGCAAGGGACGTCATGCCCCCAGGTTTTCGAAATTATTCGTGAACGAAACAGTCATCGAACCGATGAGCAATGCCCAGCAGCCGCTGATGACCAGTCCTTCGAAGAAAATGAAGCCGACCGGCATCCGGGGAAACTGCAATGCCGCAACCGTCAAACCTATCACCCCGATGGTCGATAGTGTCAGTAGCGGATAATAAAACAGGAGGACAAAATCCCTCAAAAAGAGCGGATATCCGCCGGAATTCAGCCAAAATGAATGGGTTTCACGCAAATAGGAAAACCAGAGCAGGAAGCAGCCACAGACAAGCATCAAGATCCCGAAGACAAGGAGCCCCGCTGCGACGCGCGCGTGATCAGGAGATTTTTCGAAGGTGAACGTTCCTCTATTTTTCACCGAGCAACTTGATCCGGATGTTCCTGAAGCGGACTTCAAATCCTCCCGGAGCGTGATACTGCAACGCAATCACCCCTTCCCCGGCGGCCCTGGCAGGATCCTTGTCGTCAAGTTCGATCGTCACCGTCCCATTAATTTCCTGCTTCAGTTTCGATCCGCTGGCCGTGATGCGATAGCTGTTCCAACCATCGTTCTCCTTGATCTCGGGGGCCTTGTCCTTGTATTTCCAAACCAGGGTGCCACGTCCACCTTCTTCGTAGAGCTTCCCCCAACAGCCATTGGCAAAATCGGCCTGGTAGCCCTTCACGACCCACTTGTTGGCACCGTTCTCGGAATGCCTGGAACGATATTGAATTCCGCTGTTCCCCTTCCTGCCGACCAGGATGAAGTCCGCCTCGAGCACGTAATTTGAAAAAGGCTTCTCGAAGATCAGGAAGGTGTTCCCGCCCACCAGCTTGTCGATCTCCCCGGAGATGTAGCCGTCCTTCACCCGCCAAACCTTCGGATCGCCATTCCATCCGGTCAGGTCTTTGCCGTTGAAGAGCGTGATCCAGCCCCCGGCATCGGGTTTCGGAAGTTTGGCGACGTCTCCGGCAGACAACAAGGCTGTGGCAAGAGCGAGGGAGAGAATCGTGAGGATGAACTTCATGGTTTCAGGGAGAAGGAGCTTTGGTTGGGAAAAGCCCATCTCAAGTATACCACCGCCACCACCCGAATCTTAGCACTCAATTGTGATGGGAATCGCCAGGATCCCGGCCGGGGCGGCTTTACCAATCCGTTCAAAGGCACCAAAAAAAGTGATTTCATATTTTTCAATATACTTTGTCACGATTCCCCCTTCCTTGTTAAGTGATGGATAGATGGACCAATCCACCGCCGATTTCACCCGCCAATGGACTGCGACCTTGCCAAAGGTAGCCGCCTTTGTGGGCTCGATGGTTTTCGAAGTGAGCGACCGTGATGACGTCCTTCAGGATTGCGCGCTTGCAGCCATGACCTCTTACGAGCGCTACGATCCTTCACGCCCCTTCGCCGCCTGGGTCATCGGGGTCGCCCGAAATCAGATCCGCCTCTACCTCCGGCGCAAGTCCAACGATCCCCACATTTTCGATGAAGACGCCTTGGATTCACTGGTCGATGCCTTTGCCCGTGTCCGGCCCGACCAAGAGCAAAAGCTCACACATCTCGAGCAGTGCCTCGAGCAACTCGAAGGCCGTGCACGCAAACTCTGTGAACTCCGCTACGCCCGCAATCTCAAGCCCGCCGCCATCGCCGAAGAAATGAACCTGGCACCCAATACCGTCGCAAAATCCCTGCAACGCATCCGCGAACAACTTCGCGTCTGCCTTGAAAAAAACCCTCTGTCACCCTCATGAACGCCGATCTCGATCATCTCATCCACGGCTTTCTTGACGGAACTCTCAATCAAGCTGAAGGTGAACAATTAAACCAACTTCTTAAAAGCGATCCGAACGCCGCCGATCGCTTCGCCGAAGCGTCTGTTTTACACAATTCTCTCCAATCTGGCTTCCGGTCCGGGACGCTGGCCACCCGCAACACACACCCGATCGCCGCAACACCCGACCGGAAACCATTTTCTTCAATCGTAAGTCCCATCTTACCATGGGCATTTGCAGCTGCCGCAACCATCACCGCGATCATCGCACTTCGCCCTGCACCAATCAATAATGAGATCCCGGTTACCTCCGACACCGAAAAACACAACACCGGCTTCGCGATTCTCACTCACACGGTTGATCCCACTTGGTCGGGCAAATCCCCCGCTCAAGGCGACCTCCTCCCCCAGGGCCTTTTTGAACTCAAATCCGGCCTCGCCCAGATCGAATTCTTCTCAGGCGTCTCCCTCGTTGTCGAAGGAAACGCCGCTCTTGAAATCATCTCACCCGATGAAATGCGCCTCGTCCGGGGAAAACTTCGTGCCCACGTCCCTCCTCCCGCCATCGGTTTCCAAATCCACACTCCCCAAGGCACCGTCCTCGACCTCGGCACCGAATTCGCCCTCGATGTCTCGGAGAAAAACAGCGAACTCCATGTCATCGACGGCGAAGTTGAATGGCACGAAGAAACCGGACCCGGGGTCCTCCTCACCAAAGGCGAGGCCCTCAATCTCTCCGGCGAAAAAACCCCACCCATCACGGCCGAACCTCTCCGCTTCACCAGCTCCGGCCAACTCGCGCAGAAAATCGCCGCTCACCAAATTCAACGGTTCACCACCTGGCAAACTCGTTCCCAAACCCTAAAATCCCAGTCCAACGTCCTCGCCTACTTCGCCATGGATCAACTCGATTCCTGGAATCGCGAACTCCCCGCCTCTCCGAAACAAATTCTCCCCGGCGCCATCGTCGGAGCAAAAGTCGTCCCGGGACGCTGGCCCAAAAAACAGGCTCTCGATTTTTCACCCAACGGCTCCCGCGTCCGCGTGAACATCCCCGGCCAGCATCAAGCCGTCACTTACTCCACCTGGGCCAAAATCGATAGCCTCGACCGTCAATTCAACGCCCTTTTCCTCACCGACAACTACGGACCCGGCGAACCCCACTGGCAGATTCTCGACGACGGCCGCCTCTTCTTCTCCGTCGGCCTCGGCAAAGGAAAATTCCACCACATCTTCCATTCCCCCGTCGTGTGGAACCACACCGCCACCGAGCAATGGCTCCACCTCGTCACCAGCTATGACGTCGCCACCCGAACCTGTGTCCACTACCTGAATGGCGGGGAAATCAGCCGCTCGTCCGCTCCCGAAGAAAAAGGCGTCAAAGCCCTCGTCATCGGGCACGCGCAAATCGGAAACTGGGGGCTCCCCACCCGCGAAGAACCCGAATTCGCCGTCCGAAATCTCAACGGTCGCCTCGACGAATTTACCATCTACAACACCGTCCTCACCCCCGCTCAAGTCCAGTCCCTCTACCAAGTCGGCAAACCTTAAATCTCCCGCAGATCACAAGCCTCTCGAACCACCTGGCAATTGGCATTTAGCTTTTAGCAAAAACCGCCGAAGCGAAGCTTCGCACAAAAAAGCCAACCGCCAACAAGCCAACCGCCAGGTCTCACAACCACCTTAAAACTCTCTCCGCTCAATGAAACGCCTCCTCCTTTTCCTCCTTCCCACACTCGTC
>CALFSW010000179.1 GCA_937916505.1 uncultured Verrucomicrobiales bacterium
CTCATGAGGTAATAGTGACGACAAAGTTAAATCTCCGGCCAGCGGCAAGATTTCTGGATCGAGTAAAGTTGAATTCTCCGGCACCGGAAAGAATGAATAGGGCAATTGAGAGGGTTCCGTGGATCACTTCAATGACTACTTCGCATGTATGCTTGCGCGGGCTGATTTCGATGGTCCCCCAAGTGCCTGCCGCGGCCCATGGCCATTTAACCGGTTGCGAAGAGGAGTTAACCCTGAAGGTGCGATTCACTGCGGAATAATAGAAACCGCTTAAGGCTGGAATGAGTCCCCAGCTGGCGAGGGCACGGGCGTAGTGGTGTCCGCATTCGGCTTCATCAAACGGATTGCGCTTACGTCCGTCGTAGCGCTTTCGAATGTCTCGAACGATTTTCAGTCCATCCCGTCTGCGACCCACCTGAATCAGGCTGATGGCCAGACAGTATTCAAATCCAGTCATTACCTCGGTGTAATATGGAAACGGTCGCGCTGGTCGGTTTCCGCGGGGGTATGATGCCATCAGCACTGCGGTTTCATCGCCAAGGGCATAAGCGCGCATGTGATTGAAATGCGCGTGAAAATTAGTGCGGCGGTTGTATTTAAGGACCGAACGCAGCGCGGCCTCTTCGTTTGCGGGATCCAAGAGTGCGCCGAAGCCTTCGAAATGGGCGTTTGCCTGACCCGCCAACTGATCGATGAGGCATCCTGCTCCAAGTTGAAACTCCGGATGAGCGACGTCTTTGGTGCCTTGGCCAACTGCGAGACCGGGAAGAATTTCATCCCAACTAGTTAGCGGGCGAATGTGATGCTCGTAATACTCGCCGTTGAAAAGGTGGTGATCGATCCACGCGCGTCCCTGTTCGTAGAGACGCTTACATTTATCAGCGAAGGTAGTTTGATCTAAGGCGCGCGCCATGGATTCACAGGCGTGCAGGGCCCCTAGATACCAGGTGGCCATCTGTGGATTGGGGCCGAAATATTCCACATCCATGGTGTTGTGCTGACAGCCTTCCATCACGCCATCTTGGTCGGCATCCCAGCTTCCGGGTAGCCAGGCAAACTCCATTACTTTTTGAGCGTGTGGCCACAGCCGCCGTAGCCATTCGGTATCTCCGGACAGTCGCCATTCACGATGCAGTTTGATCAGACAACCCATCTGGCCATCCGCTGCAGCGAGATCTGATCCGGTGTTTTTCTTTAATGGTAGTGCCACGCGAAGACGCATGAGACCGTCTTTGCGCATGGCATAAGTAGAGAATTCAGTCTCGCGCATGGAACGCGCCAGATCGGGAAACAGATTCGCCGTCGCGTGCTCGTAGTTCCACACGTGGGTGCAATTGCCATGACAGCTGCCCTGACGGTCAAAGTTACCTTCCCAGCCGAAGAATCGTTCGTCCGGCGTGCGAAAACAGGTTTGCGAACGCAAGGTGGAGAGATTGAAAAGGGCGGCTTCTTGGACCTCCTTCGGCAGACTGCTGTCGGTGATCGAGCGAACGAATGCGACGGTTTGTTGCTCAAGTTCTTTCCAGTTTTCGGCAGCGTGTTCAGCGGCGTGCCAAGCATCCTCGAACAGCGTCGTGTAGTAGTTGCCGATCGTAGCGGGGGTCTTGCCGGGGATGCGTCCCCACGCTTTTCGATTGGGAAAGTGCCAAGCGACGATGAATTCCACGGTTTTCTCACTCGCTGGGGGAACGGTTAGCGATACCGCGAGAGATGCGGTGGGGGTGTCGCTTGTGGAGGCGCGAGCATCCAGTTTTCCGTCTTGAGACAAGTCGTCCCAAAATTCGAGTAAAGCATCACTCCAGTCGTAATCAGCCCAAACCGTTCGATGCGAGACCCCGCGTCTGGCGGTGGTCGCCAGAGCCAACGTGCCCCAGGTGGACTCGGTTTTGGGGACGCCATTTGACTGAAGCGTGACACCTCGTAGTTTTTTGGATTCCCGGTATGTGTTCACTCCGCCTTTTGCTCCGGTGGGATCAAGCCTCCCCCTAAATTCATCCAACTCGAGGGCGAATCCATCACTGCCAATGAAATTGGGTAGAGCGGCTGCGATTGACGCTTGCACGGCGGTAGCCGTGTCGTTGCGCAGTTTGATGCGAACCATGGCGACAGGTAACCCGCTTTGGGTGCTATCGCCCGGAATCAGGGGATTGAAGACCTGCATTTGCACCGCCAAGGGCACGTCGCCGTCGCTGAGCTCAAGCTGTCCGAGAGGATAGGCGGCATGAAAGTTTGATTTTCGGAAACGGGGCAAACCAGCGTTAGGCAGAGGGGCACCTTCTGCGCCCTCCCTTTCGCTGATCGGATTAGGGCCTTCCAATAATCGAACAACAGGATCCGATCCTTTGCTCACGGTGCGCAAGGCGAAGAACGGAGCCGCCCGTCCTTGGCCTACGGGGGTAAACCCTTTGGCCGGGCGATTGGCTACTTCCCAATTCCGCCAAGCTCCATGACCACAGAATGACACGGTGCCGGTCCCGATGCCTCCGATGGGGAGGGCGACCCGGGATGATTTTTCTCCAGCATAAGTTTTTAAGCTCGGCCAGATGATAGTATTTGAAGGTGCGGGCACAGACAGGGGCTAAAACAGCTTCTCCGGGTAGTCGCCTCGTTTCACGAGGTCGGCAATGGCGGCGACTACGTGTGGTTTGTCTTCGCGATAGGTGACTCCAAACCATGTGCTTTCCGTGTTGAGGAGGGTGACATGGGCTTCTGAGCGCGTGATCATGGTCGAGACAGCGGCGGGTAAATAGAATTCGCTTTTAGGCTCTTCCTGATGGCGATTAAGGAACTCTTGGAATTGTTGATCGAGCGCGGCGAAAAGAGCCGGAGTAAAGCCCCAGCAGTTGAGGGAAACGATTTCGGTGCCGGTATATTTCTGACCCACTCCGACATCCTTTGCCTGAATAGCGGTGTGTTCTACGACCTCCTGAAGAAGCCCCGTCTGATCTGCCGAGCAGACCCCACGTGAAACGCTGCCGTTCTCTGATAAGGTATTCGCGAGACGATAGCCGACCATGCCGAAGTCTGCAACCGATCCGGTCTTGGGTTGGCGCAGGAATTGACCCAGTTGCTCGAACGAATCTGCGCCGTAAAAATCATCGGCATTAATGACGGCAAATGGTCCTTTGACCGTGTGGCGCGCGCACCAGACGGCGTGACCGGTGCCCCATGGTTTTTCGCGTGAGTCTGGTGTTGTGAATCCTTCGGGGAGTTCCTCGATTGATTGGAAAACATAGTCTACCGCGATATGGCCGCTGTATTTGCTGCCGATTTGATTGCGGAATAGGTCTTCAAAATCACGGCGGATGACAAAGACCACGCGGCCGTATCCTGCTCGGATGGCATCGTAGACGGCGTAATCGAGGACAGATTCACCGAAGGGGCCGACGGGATCGACTTGTTTGAGTCCTCCGTAGCGGGATCCCATACCAGCGGCGAGAACGAGAAGAGTGGGATTCATCACTGTGATTTTGAACGGATTATTAACCCACTGGCAATCTGTGAAGGTTTATTAGAGTGGAAGTATTTGGGCACAAAAAAGGCGGCTCCCAGAGGAGCCGCCTTGAAGTATTGTTAACTTAACAGTTCAACAAACGATTAGAAAGAAACCGTGTTGGAGAACGTCCAGTTACGAGGAGGAGCCAAGGCAGAGCGGCCTTCCATGTAATCCTTGTCGGTCACATTGTAGATACCGACGGAGGACTTGATCTTATAACCAAGAGCTTCCCAAGGATAGCTAACAGTGACGTCGAAGACTACGAAGTCGCCGGCCATGAAGTTATACCAATCATTCGACCGGGTGATCACAGTCTCCGAGGAGTAACGCATACCTAAGCCAACCGATGCACCGCGGACAGGACCGTCCGTGAAGGTGTATTTGTTGAACATATTGAAACGATACTCAGGAACGTTCTCAATCCGCTGCGTGTAGTAGATGGTATTGTTGGCCTGTGAGTTTGCACTCAGGGCAGTAAACGCAGTCGTGCCAGGAGCAGCCTTGGTCTTGTCGTAAACCGTTTTAGCGGTCCACAGCCAAGAACCGTTGATGACGGCTTGGTAGTTCTTCATTGGAGACCAGATGACTTCAGCTTCAGCACCTTCGATCCGGTTCTTCAGATCGGTGGTGCGCCAGCGGAAGTTACGAGTGTTGTAACCCTTCGTTCCGACACCGAAGAGCGTAGTGCTACGATTGTAGGGCTCTTCTGCATTGGAGGTCCGGGCAGCATCATCAAGACGCTGGTTGGTGCGTTCGCCACGGAAGAAAGACACCGTTCCCACGATGCTGCTGTCTTCATTGGTCATTTTCGCGCCAACTTCCCAGTTCATACCGGTTTCATTCGGGATGTCGTCATACGCGCCCACGGCTTTGTGAGCTGCGACAGCCTGAGCCACCGAGGTGATCGTTTGACCGAGGTATGAGTAGGAACCACCACCGAAGTCGAGAGCACTCTGATAGATAGGAAGCGCGTCCTTCTCATTTTGACCACCACGAACGCCGGAGTTGAACTTAAACGTCTTCGAAACCGAAGCGTATACGTTGATCTCCTTCGTCAGAGCGTAAGAAAGGCCACCCATCCAAGAGTCACCCTTTTGCGTCGAGAAGTTACTCGCTTGGTATCCAGCGCTGAAGCCATACTCAGCCTCAGGATACGCGACGGTATCCGTGTAAGCAGTCGATGGAGCTTCGATCCATGGAAAGACCGAGATAGCATGCTGTCCGTTATTCTGCTTGGTCTCACGACGGAAACCAGCGATCAAATCGAGACGATCATCAAGCATTTGAGCCTGCCAGTTGATGTAAGTAGAGGTCAGGTCTTGCTTGTAACCATCCATCACGGAGCGGTCGTTCGGAAAAGCTACGCTGACGTCAGGGGCGATATCATGACCAGGGTCGTAGTAGTTGTATACTTCGGCGATAGGTTTGATATCTCCATAACGGTCGCGGATGACAGCGCCACGAGGCACTTGACCACCGGATCCACCAAGGATGGCAGCAGCGCCAGCAGGATTTGCGGTAGCGTTCCAGACACCTGGGACGTGGCCATACCAACGGGTCATCGCCGGGTCCTGAGCCATGTATTGCTGAGTCCAATCCGAGAAGGTGTAACCAGTCAGGACCTTGTTCTTTACGCCGAGCACCTCGAACGAGGCGACTACGTCAACCGTGTGAGTCCATGTGTTGCGGTAGTAACCAGAGGTAGCAGAAGGATTTGAATTCCAGTTGATGCCATTGGCGTGAGGACGATTGGTGCCTTCGATCGAATCATAACGTGAGTTATCATGCGTGAAGACATACTTAGCGTCCAACCAGTCAAACGGAGAAGCTGAGATCTCAGCAGAGAACGTATCTACACTTTTGGTAGCCTTGGAACCACGAGCGGTCCAGTTGAAGCTGGTGTCTTGGATGAAGTTTCCTTGGGCATCCGTGATGTAAGCACCACGTTCGACACTATTGTAGTAAGGAATGTAGTAGTTACCGGTGGCGGCGCGCAGATCTTGCACGTGACCACCATAGTTACGGTGACGTGAGTTAGCTTTGTCGCTGGAGGAAGACTGCCAGGTCGCCCAGTGAGCACCATAGATCCAGTCGAGATCGTTCACGTTGAAAGACTCATCGAGCGATTCAACTTCGAGGACCACTTGGACGTTCTTGTATGGCTTCAGGGTCAAGCTAGGCGTAATGTTTATGTTCTTCTTGAATTCCCATTTACGATCGCCGTAGGTATCTTCCCAGGCACCGACAACGCGGAAGGCAGCATTCTTCGAGAGCACAGCGTTGTGATCGATGACAAGCTTAGAGCCGTTGTTGTCGTCCTTGGTGAAACGGAACGTGGTAGGGATCTTCGTGAACGAAGGACGCTTGGTGATGTAATTGATCACGCCACCAGGGTAGCCTTGACCAAAGAACACCGCCGCAGGGCCCTTCACGATTTCCACCCGCTCAACATTGTCGAGATTGTAGGAAATGTAACGGAAGACGCCATTACGCATCAGCGTGTTAACCGCGAAACCACGCATCGTGAAGACACCCTGAGGGGTCGCTTCATTAGCAGGACGACGCCACGCAAAGCGGGTGTCACCCGAGGCAGCAGCGCTGTAACGGAAGATGTCGGTGATGGATTGGGCATTGGTGTCGTCGAGGAACTCACGTGAGAGCACGGAGACGTTCATCGGGACTTTCTGAATTTCCATGCCGATACGGGTAGCCGTAGCGGAATTGGTTTTCAGATAGCCGTAATCCTTGTCTGTGGCGACTTCGAACACGCCAAGCGTTTCGACGTCTTCATCAGTAGCAAGAGCAGCATCGTCGGATTGCTGTGCATTTGCAGGCACGATAGCAATGGCGAACAGTGCTGCCAAACAGGTAGCCAAAGTAAATTTGGCCCTGTGCTTTGTATAGCTAGGTTCTGGTTTCATGTATTATGTTGGTGTTTTGTAGTTGCCGGTTCCCGAAATGGGAGCCGGGCTT
>CALFSW010000180.1 GCA_937916505.1 uncultured Verrucomicrobiales bacterium
GTGCCTGTCACCTGCAAAGGCCATTAGATGATCGTCGCCCCCCCTTGGGCGGCGATTATTTATTTGAGAGCCACTCCGATGGTCGCCTCATGCAAAATCCTGATGACGGAAACATGAAAAAATTAGTGGTTTCACTTCACTCCCATCTCAGCAAGCCGAGTCACCGCCCAATGATATCCTTCACGGATCTCGAGATTAGCTCCTTCGTCACGGGCCAATTCCTGCCAATACATTTTGGATTCCTTGAGATATTCGACAGCTAATTCGCGCTTGTTCCGGAGATCCGCCGAGTGACCCAAATCTCCGCAAAGATAGGCGAGCGACTTTCGAACTTCCGAAGGGTGTGGCCGCTTCATTTTCGTATCAAGGAGCGACTTCAATTCATCGTGTGCCGCCTCTCCCATCTTCGATTCCCCATCGCTTTCACCCTGCTGCCCCATCAACCCGGAGAGTTGCCACTTCAATGAAGCGGAAAGGTATCGGGCCCCCCAGTTGTCCGGGTCCTTTTCCAGCCCAACCTCAAGCGATTTAATGCCTTTCGCAAGAAGTGCCTTTGCTTCCGTTGTCCGTCCTTCATCCCGAAGCGCGGTGGCAATGATTCCCTGCTGGGCAGCCAGGTCATTCACGACCCGAAAATCATCCGGCATCTTTGCCTGAATTGCAGAAAGTTTTGCGACGTTTTGACGAGCCAATTTCTCCGAATCAAAGGTATCTCCCTGCTGCCAAAGAGAAATCGCCTTGGCCGCATTCGCCGAGGAAATCTGGTAGAGTAGTTCCGCGGAAGGATGCTCTTGCTTTTCAGCCAAAGCGGTAAAAGAGGCCACCGCTTCGCCTCGAAGTTTCGCCGCGTTTTGGGGCGACCCCTCGCCTTCGGCAGCTAAGGCGGCAGAAAGATAACGACGCCCTATCATGAGGCAAATCGCAGGGTTTTCAGGATGGAGCTCTTCCAATTCCTTAAAATCCTTCAGGCTGTCGAGATAGCTCGCCAAGGCCTTTTCCCCGTCGCCCTTTGCCTCCCACATGCGGGCTTTCACAAGATGAAGAGCTGACGTCGCTCGCAGCCTTCGTGACTCATCGCCATTCCAGGCCTTTGCAATGATTGGTTCGATCGCCACTATCCGGGCTTCAAGATCGGAAGTGTTTTTCCTGGAAGCCAATAGTAGGGAGCGGAGTTTTGATCGCGCCGTTTGAGCCTCGGTCAACCCGCCGCTTTGGAGAGCCTCATTGAGAAACTTTTCCCCTTCATCCAGGTTGCCCGTTGCCAGAGCAAGTTCGGCCTTCCTAAGGCGAAGAACTGCAGCCTGTTCCTTCAAGGCAGGCCTATTCGCCATCCCTTCGAGTTGCTCAGCCACTTCCTTGAGAAGCAATCCCAGTCGCTCTTGTCGCCCTTCAAGAACCGGCAGCCCTTCAATCCCTTCCTCCAGAAGCCAGGCAAAAAGTTTTTCGTTGGTAATCTGGGCCGAAATCAATTCCTCCCGAGCCTTGCTTTGCTCTTGGGACAGCGCGGTTTGAATATCATCCCGCTTTTTCAGTGCGACTTCTTCCCCGTCGAGAGCCTGGTCCCGCTGATTCTCAAGATCAGTAATCGTAAAATCCGAGACCTCTCGATAATCTTTAAACTGGGTCGCCGCGGACTCACTCTCCTCCATTCGAAGATGCTGGGTATATCCCCACCCCGCCCCTAGCCCGGCTGCAATGAGTGAGGCCAGAGCAAACCTTCGATGGGCCTTGCCGCGTTTTTTGTCGGCGAGATTCCGGGCTGTAATCAATCGCAAATTCTCCTCCTCAGCGGCCAGATCCACTTCAACGGTTTCGAAGTAGCGGGAGACCTCCCGCATGTCTCCAGGGCGTCCCATCGGGTCGAGAGTAAGACAGAAATTGATCATCTCCCGCCGCCTCGCTTCCCGGTCATCAACTGGCCCGGTCGGCCAGGAAACAGAAGCATTCTCCTCCAGTCTCGCCGCGATTCCTGCGTGATCAGCCTCAATACTAAACTGCTGCTGGGTTCCCGGCTCGGGACTCACCGAATCAAAAATTTCGTGACACCGCGGAAAAACACCGGCCAACAATCGATAGGAGATCACGCCAAAAGCATAGACATCCCAGCGATACCCCGCCTCCTCGGTATATCCATCTGGATGACGAAGTTGCTCCGGCGGCGCATACAGCAGGGCGTCGCTGTATCCGAGACGATGAACTCCGGGCATCAGCCCACTGGCATAATCCGCCACCAAGGGGCCTCCGTTGGCGCCAAGGAAAATGTTCCCTGGTTTGAGATTTCCATGCGCCACCTTGATGGTGTGCAGAGTGGCCAACCTGTTTGCCAACTTAAGAATGAAGGGCCACGAATACTCGTTTTCCTGATAGTCTTTAAGGTAGGTTTGCAAGGTACGTGGCCGGAACTGGGCAATTTCTCCTTCAAGCCGTTCCGCCATCAGCGGCATCACAATGCACCCGGGTCGTGCATCCAACGCCTGGGCTACAACCGGGACTGTCACATCCTGCGCTCCGCCATCCATGACCCGGGTCATCCGACTTGCCAGCAGGTTCGAGTTGGATGCCATGCTGTCGAACACCTTGACGGCACAAAGAGTGCCATCCTCACGCTGCGCTTCGTAGACGACACCGGCAGTTCCCACGCCGATCTCGGCGAGGATTTGGTAACCTTCGATTTGTGGGGGCTCCATGGGGGGGATTTCGGGGGAGATATTCACAAAAAAAATCAGAAAAGTCCAGCATCCCGGAACTTCAGTTTTTTTCCTAAAGAACTGATTAAAGAACCCGTAAGGCTGCGTAAATTAGCTAGCAATATTCAAGCCCCATGAAAGAACCCTGCCCCGGAAACCCCTTTGCCAATGACTTCTCCCGTCGTGGCTTCCTTCACGTCGGCCTTCTCGGAGGTCTCGGTCTCACTCTTCCCCAGTTCCTCCGCATGGAGGCCCAGGGCGCTCAAAAGAACTACAAGACCCGCGAGGGCGTCGCTCAGTCGGTGATTCAGATCTTCCTGCCCGGCGGCATGGCTCATCAGGAATCCTGGGATCCCAAGCCATACGCCCCTACCGAATACCGCGGCCCCTTTGGCACCGTCAACACCTCCATCAAGGGAATCAAGTTCAGCCAATACCTTAAACACACTGCCAAAATCGCCGACAAGATGACCATCATTCGGTCGATGGCCCATGGCGAGGCCGCCCACGAGCGGGGCACTCACAACATGTTCACCGGTTACAAGCCTTCACCGGCTCTGGAGTATCCCTCCATGGGTTCGGTAGTCTCGCACGAGCTGGGACCCCGGAACAACCTTCCGCCCTACGTCTGCGTCCCTTCAGTGCCAAACGAGTTTGCCAATTCAGGCTACCTTTCCTCCGCTTTCGGACCTTTCGCCATCGGGTCCGAGCCCTCACGGGGTGATTTTAAAGTCCGGGACCTCAACATGCCCGGCGGAGTCGATGAAAAGCGTTTCAACCGCCGCCGAAACCTCCTCGAAACGGTCGACCACCACTTCAAGACACTTGAAGAATCGGATGCCCTGGATTCGATGGATGCCTTTTACCAACACGCCTACAAGCTCATCTCATCCCAAGAGGCGCGCGAGGCATTCAACCTCAAGGCGGAGCCCGAAGCTGTTCGCAAGCGCTACGGGATGAATACCCCTGGCCAGAGAATGCTCCTTGCCCGACGTCTCGTCGAAGCCGGAACGCGTTTCGTCTCTCTGACTGCCGGTGGCTGGGATCACCACGACAATATCAAAAACGGGATCCAACAACAGCTTCCTCCTGTCGACCAGGCCATTGCAGCTCTGATTTCAGATCTTGACGAACGCGGGCTCCTCGACTCCACCCTCGTCATGATCACCTCGGAATTCGGCCGCACGCCCAAGATCAACGCCACAGGTGGCCGCGATCACTGGCCGCGTGTTTTCTCCGTTGGTCTCGCCGGCGGCGGAGTTCATCGCGGACTGGTTCACGGCACCTCGGACGCCCTCGGCGGTGAACCTGAGGAGGATATGGTTGGCATCGATTCCCTTGCCAAGACGGTCTACAATCAGTTGGGGATCACGGCCGACAAGGAACTTATGGCACCGGGTGACCGGCCCATCGAGATCGTGGATGGGGGCCGCGTCGTCGACGAGCTTCTCGCCAAGAAAGCTTAAAATATTCCTATTATGATTCGCTCCTTTTTGCTTTTTTTCGTCACCTCTCTATTCGCTTCGGCCTTTACCCCCAGCCTCTCGCGGGTGGAGCCGCGTGGCGGAAAACGAGGCACCGAAGTCAAAATCACCCTGCTTGGAGAGCGTCTTTACGAACCCCAGGAGATCCTCCTGTATCACAAGGGAATCACCGTGAAATCCCTCACCAAGGGAAAGGATCATAAAAGCGCCACCGCAGTTCTCGTCATCGCACCGGATGCTCATCTCGGCGAGCACGCCTTGCGTCTCCGTTGCAAAGACGGCGTGAGTTACATGCGCACTTTTTGGGTGGGTCAGTTTCCCACTGTCATGGAAGCCCGCACCGAGGATCGCAAAATAGACCTCAACAACACCTTTGCCGAACCTCAAAAGGTGGATCTCAACATCACCGTTCAGGGCGTTGCCGACTCGGAAGATGATGATTTCTATCAGGTTCAGTGTAAAAAAGGCCAGCGCCTCTCTGTCGAAGTCGAAGCAATGCGGCTTGGACGTGTCATGTTCGATCCCTATATTGCCATCCTCGACAAGAATCGTTTCGAACTCGCCGTTAACGATGATTCCCCTTTCCTGAAGCGCGACTGCGCCGCTTCCATCATTGTGCCCGAGGATGGCCCCTACACCATCCTCGTTCGTGAGTCGTCTTATCAGGGGAATGCCGCCTCCCAATATCGGATGCACATCGGAACTTTCCCCCGCCCTCGCGCGATTTACCCTCCAGCTGTAAAACCAGGTGAGGAAGTGGAATTCACCTTCATCGGTGACGCAAAGGGGCCCATCAAAAAGAAAATTAAAGTCGGAAATGAACCCTTCGCGGCCATCGCTGAATCAGACGGTCTCAGCTCCCCTTCCGGCAACCTTGTCCACGTTTCTCCTCTCAACTATCTCAACGAAACCGAGCCAAACGAGAATTATAAAACGGCCGTTCCTCTCCAAAATGCTCCAACCGCTCCTTTTGCATTCCATGGCGTTCTTTCGAGCCCGGAGGATCAGGATTGGTTCCGCTTTCAAGCGAAGAAGGGCGAGAAGTTCCGCTTTCAAGTCCTTGCTCGCGAGCTCCGTTCTCCACTCGATAGCATCATCACGATCCGTCAGTCCGCGGACAACAAATACCTTCAAGCCAACGACGATCAAACCCAAGGCATCCCCGACAGCAGGCTCGACTTTGAGATCCCTGCCGATGGCGAATACGTTCTCAATATCCGCGACCAGCTCAAACGAGGCGGCCCTGATTTCACCTATCGTATTGAGTTGCAAAAACGAGCGCCATCTCTGGCTCTCACCCTGCCGCCCGCCGATCGTGTCGACACTCAAAAGCACAAAATGATTGAAGTCCCGCGCGGCAACCGGCTCGCCATCGCTCCCAACATCGTTCGCTCAAATATTGGCTGTGATGTCGTCTTCCATGCTCCCCAGCTCCCCAACGGCGTCACTTTTAAAACTCCCCCTGTTTCCCGCAGCCTGGGAAACTTCCCCATCCTCTTCGAAGCCAAGGCGGACGCCCCCATTGGCGGAGGTCTTTATCAATTCGAGATTGAAGATCCCAAGACGAAACTCCGTGGTCCCTTCACCGAGAAAATCTCCCACCTCTACGTCAACAACCAGGGAGATTATCAGGTCACAAACACCAAAAAAATCTCGATCGCGGTGATCGAGGAGGCACCCTATCATCTCGAACTCTTTGCACCTCCGGTTCCTCTCGTCCGCAATGGGACAATGACACTCAAAATCACGGCCAAGCGAGCGAAGGATTTTAAAAAGAAGATTAAAGTCCGCCTTCCGTGGAAGCCTCCCGGCATCGGAGCTCCCAGCGAAGTTGACATCCCCGAAGGTAAAAATGAAGTCACTCTTGTTCTCAACGCCAATGGCGACGCCCCGATCGGCGAGTGGAAGATGCTCGTGACCGGCGAGTCCGTCAGTGATCGGGGGGTTGTGCGTGTTTCCTCCCAATTTGTAGACGTCAAAGTCTCGGAGCGATTTGTGAATCTCTCTTTGGCCATGGCTGCCACCAACCCGGGGAAAAATACCAGCGTGATTGCCAAAGTGGAACAACTCGAAGCCTTCTCCGGGGAAGCCCGGGTCATTCTTCACGCCCTTCCCCACGGTGTCAAAACCTCAGAAAAAATGATCACGACGAATTCCGCCGAAGTGAGTTTTCCTCTCGAAGTTGCCGAGGACGCCCGCAAGGGAAAACACAGCAACCTCTTCTGCCAGGTCATCATCACCCAAAACGGCCACCCCATTCCTCACAATGTGGGACACGGAGGAACCCTCCGTATCGATCCACCCCCTCCGGCTCCCAAGAAGAAGGCAGAGCCTGAAAATGAACCCGTCAAGGTCGTGAAAAAAGAAACGCCCAAGAAACCTCTCTCTCGTCTCGAACAACTTCGCCAATCCAACAAATGAAGATTCTCGCCCCCGTTCTCTTCGCCGCTCTGGCCCTTTCCGCCACGGCTTCCATCAATGAGGTCCGCGACATTTTCGAGCATTCCTGCGTCGAATGTCACAACGCCGACAAAGACAAAGGTGATTTCCGCATGGATCTCAAAGCCCGGTTCTTTGAAGGGGGGGACTCCGGGACACCCGTTGATCTGAAGGCCCCGGAAAAATCCGAACTCCTCCGCCGTGTTCTCCTGGAGCACGACGATGACGAGTTTATGCCTCCGTCGTCAAAAAAGAAGGAACGTCCGCCGCTCACCAAGGAAGAAATCGACCGTCTTAAAAACTGGATTTCAAAAGGAGCTCCCTGGGACGACAAAATCACTCTGCAACACCGTGAACGCCCGGCCCCTCTCGAAGACCCGGATCAACCCGATCCCAATCTTTCCTCAATTGCGGTCTACCCATCTTCGGTCAGCCTCGAAACCAAGCGCGACTTTCACAAGCTCATCATCCTCGCCACGGACAAGAACGCAGTCACCCGGGACGTCACTCCATCAGTGAAATTTGCGATTGCCGACGCTGCCCTTGTCCGTCTCGAAGGATCAACCCTCTTCCCTCTTAAGGATGGCGCGACTTCGGTTAAGATCACCTTCCGCGGCAGGGAACTCACCGTTCCTGTGACCGTCAAGGGAGCCGGGGAGGATCGCCGCATCAGCTTTCAGCAGGACGTCGTTCCTGTCTTCACCGCCTCCGGTTGCAACACCGGTTCCTGCCATGGTTCCGCCCGTGGTCAGGACGGTTTCATGATTTCACTTTTTGGGTATGATCCAAAGGGCGACCACCACCGTATTACCCGTGAGCTTGCCGGCCGCCGACTCAATCTGGCAATCCCCGAGGACTCCCTTCTCCTCACCAAATCCGTCGGTTCCGTCCCACATACCGGAGGAAAGCTTTTCGAAAAAGACCACCCCTACTACGCCACCCTGCTCGAATGGATTCAAGACGGTGCCAACTACGATCCCGACGATGTTGCTCTTCCTGTCAAAATTGATGTCGAGCCCAAGCAGATCCTTCTGGAGGGAAGCGGTAAGAAAATTCCTCTCACCGTCAAAGCAACCTACTCTGACGGAACCGACCGGGATGTTTCCACTCTTTCCAGCTACACTTCGTCCAATGATAATGCTGCGGGGATCGACGAATCCGCTGGAGTCACCACTTCGAAAGCCCAAGGGGAAGCTTTCCTCATGGCCCGTTTCCACACCTTTACCGAAGGCTCCCAAACAATCGTCATTCCGAGTGGCCTCAAATACACCCGTCCGCAGCTTCCCGAATTCAATTACATCGACAAACACGTTCATGAGAAGCTCCACAAGCTCCGCATTATCCCCTCGGAGATTTGCAGCGATGAAGTTTTCGTGCGCCGCGTTTTTCTCGACATTGTCGGCCTCCTTCCTTCCGAGGAAGAATTGACGACTTTTATCACCGATCAAAACCCCAAAAAGCGCGAAGTCCTCGTCGACCAACTTCTTGAGCGCAAGGATTTCACCGAAATTTGGGTCATGAAATGGGCCGAACTTCTTCAGATCCGCACCACTGGCAACAACGGCAACGATGTCACCTATAAGTCTGCTCTTCTCTGGTACGAATGGCTCCGTGGCCAGATTGCCGCCAACCGACCTTTTAACGAGATCGTCCACGACCTCCTCTCCGCGACGGGAGGATCCTACGACAGCCCGGCCACCAACTTTTTTAAAGCTGAGAGCGACATTAAGAAGCTCACTGAAAACGTGGCCCAGGTCTTTATGGGAACCCGCATCCAGTGTGCCCAATGTCACAACCACCCCTTTGACCGCTGGACCATGGATGACTACTATGGCTTCGCTTCCTTCTTCACGGGCGTGAAACGCAAGCGTGGTGAAGATCCCACCGACATGATCGTTTACGACGGTGGCGGCGAGATCCAGCACCCCGTGACCAAGCAAAATGCTGTTCCGACTTTCCTTGGCGGTGGGCTTGCCGATGTAAAAGGCACCACTCGCCGCAAGGCCATGGCACAATGGCTCACCAAACCCGGCAATCCCTGGTTCGCCCGCAATACTTCAAACATCATCTGGTCCCACTTCTTCGGCATTGGCATCGTTGATCCCGTCGATGACGTCCGGGTTTCAAATCCCGCAACCAATCCGGCGTTACTCGAAGCCCTGGGTCAAAAGTTCACCGGGTATAACTTCGACATGAAAAAGCTCGTTCGGGACATCTGCACCTCGCGCACCTATCAGCTTTCAACGCAGGCCAACGAAACAAATGCCGCCGACACCAATAACTTCGCCAAATCGCGTATTCGCCGGCTCCGTGCCGAGGTTCTCCTCGACACCTTCGCACAGGTCACTGACACGCCGAACAAATTCCGGGGACTGCCACTGGGTGCACGTGCCGTGAACATCGCCGATGGAAACACCTCCACCTACTTCCTCACCACCTTCGGTCGCGCCACCCGCAAGACCGTGTGTTCGTGCGAAGTCAAAATGGAGCCCAATCTTTCCCAGGCTCTCCACCTTCTAAATGGTGATTCCGTCACCAACCGAATCACTCGCGGCAGAGTCCTCAACAAATTGATGGAGCAGAAAATGGCTCCAGGGGAAATCGTAAAGTCGCTTTACCGCCGAACCCTCAGCCGCAACCCGACCGAGGCCGAAATTTCGAAACTCAATCACGCTCTCGCTGAAGCCAAGGACCCCAACGAAACACGCCTCGTCCTCGAGGATATCTTCTGGGCGCTCCTTAACTCGAAGGAGTATCTCTTTAACCATTAATTATCAGGACCGATGTTGAAACCCGCGATCGCTTGTCTCGCCGTATCCTCGTCACTCGCCCGGGGTGCCGAAAAGATCACTTACGATGACCACATCTTTCCCATCTTCGAATCCAAGTGTCTGAACTGTCACAATCCGGATAAGAAAAAAGGTGACCTCGACCTCTCCACCTATATGGGAGCGATGGCCGGAAGTTCCGGTGGGAAGATCGCTCTCGCCGGTGATGGCGGCAGTTCCAAGATCTACACGGTCACCGTGCAAACCGAGGAACCGGTGATGCCGCCCGAGGGCGAAAAGATCGCCAAAAAGGACGCTGACCTCATCCGGGCTTGGATCGACGGAGGCCTTCTTGAAAACAAGGGGTCCAAAGCTAAAAAACGCCAAAAACCCGCTTTCTCTCTCGGGGCCGTTCCCACGGGAAAACGCCCGGAAGGCCCCCCGCCCATGCCTCAAGATCTTCTTCTTGAACCGGTGATCACTCCAAATCGCTCTACTGTTGTCGGCGACATCGACGCGAGCCCGTGGGCACCTCTTCTAGCCGTTACCGGCCAGCGGCAGGTCCTCCTCTACAACACCGACACCCTCGAGCTCATTGGTGTTCTTCCCTTCCCGGCCGGACAACCCGAAACCCTTTCTTTTCACCCCAGTGGAAAATATCTTTTGGCTGGCGGCGGAATCGCCGGCAAATCCGGCACCACCATCACCTGGGACATCACGACCGGTAAGGTCATGATGACAATGGGCAAGGAATTCGACTCCGTTCTCGCGGCAGACCTTCGCGCAGATCTCGGCGGAGTTGCACTTGGTGGTCCCAGCCGTCTAGTCAAACTCTGGGACACCCAGGAAGTCGAACAAAGCCACAGCATCAAGAAACACACCGACTGGGTCACAGCCCTTTCCTATTCTCACGACGGCGTCCTCCTGGCCACCGGTGGACGTGGCAGCGGCGTGCAAATTTGGGAAGCTTCCACAGGAAACGAATTTCACTCCCTCCGTGGTCACCAAGGCGCCATCACTGACATCAAATGGCGTGCCGACTCCAACCTTATCGCCACCGCCTCAGAGGACGGAACCATCCGCTTTTGGGACATGAACCAAGGGAAGGAGATCAAAAAGGCAACTGCCGGAGGCGGAGGACTTCTGGCCATGGACTACGCTGCCAACGGCAAGCTCATCACCGCTGGCCGCGACTATCGGGTCAAGCTTTGGAAAGCGGACCTCGGAATGGAGAAGCAGTCCAATCCTTCCCCCGAAATGATCACCGAAGTGGCTTTCTCACATGATGCCAACCGCTACTTCACTGCTGATTGGAATGGTAAGATTGAAGTCTTTGAAACCAAAGAGATGAAAAAGATCGGTGAACTCAGCGCCACCCCACCGAATATTCAGGGTCGCATCGCCTCCCTCCAAAAAGAAAAAACCGCTTTCGAGGCCGGCATAGCGGCCGCCCGGCAAAAGGTGACAACAGCTCAAGCGGCCGTTATAGCGGCCACGGACAAGCTCACCCAAACAGATGCGACAATTGCCGCCGTCAAACAAGACATCGCGAAATTCCAGAAGGAAGCCAACGATCTCGACGCCAAGCGCCAACAACTCGACGCCCAGGCCCGCACCAAGCTTGCCGAACGGGATCAGATTGCCAAAGAAGCTAAGGACCCGGCTCAGCAAAGGATGCAACTCGTCCAAGAGCGTCGTGAGATCACTACCGAACAACAGAAACTCGCCCAATCACATGGTTCCGCAAACCAATCTCTTGTCACCGCGACCCGTGACACCGAAAATAAACGCCAGGCTTCCCATAAGGATCCCGATAATGCCGAAAAGAAAACTGCACTCGTTGCCGCCGAACAGACCGAACACCAGCAACGTCAGATTGTTCAGCAGCTCACCGTGAAAATGGCGGATCACAAGAAGCTCCTCGTTGATTTTTCCAAACGTTCAAAAGACCTGGAAGCGGAAATTACCAGGGCGGATGCCCGGATCAAGCAATTCACTGATGCTCATGTCCAGCTCAGTGCTCAACGCGATCAGGTTGCCAAATCGAAAGCAAACCGCCTTGAGGCCCTGAAAGCCAAGCAGGCCGAAGTTCCCCTGCTCAGCCAAGAGCTCGGCCCTCTCCGTAATACTCTTCAAGACAAGGAAAAGCTTGTGCAAATCGCGCAAGCCGAACTTGAAAAGGTCTCCGGGGGCGGCAACCAATTCGATGCCAGAATCAAGAAGTGGCAAGCTGCAGTGATTAACACAAAGCTCATCCAAGCCC
Source organism: uncultured Verrucomicrobiales bacterium (assembly GCA_937916505.1). GTDB lineage: Bacteria > Verrucomicrobiota > Verrucomicrobiia > Verrucomicrobiales > Akkermansiaceae > SW10. Next base: position 11,642 of record CALFSW010000180.1, read on the forward strand.
GTGAACAACTCATTGCCCTCACTGCTCAAAAAGAGGAAGATCCCAAAATCGGGCCCAAAATTGCCGAGACCCGGGAACTCTGCGACACCCTCCTCGCCCGGTATCAACAAGCAAAGAAGTAGCCAATAAGGGGACGCAAAGCCAAGACTTACCCTTTAACAGGCTTGGGCGTATTTCCTTTGCCATCTTTTTTCACAAAGAAGCTTACCTGTTCCAGCTCTAATGCAAGATCCACGCTGTTCACCGTCACAGAGTCAGGGACCTGCAGCACCGTCGGCGAAAAGCTCAAAATTCCCTGTACCCCCGCGTCGACGAGTTCATTGGACACCTCCTGCGCCTGCGCTGCCGGAACGGCCAAAACAGCCAGCTTGATATTATTTGAGGCCACAAAAGCCGGCATTTGATCGACATCATGAACGGGAACATCAATCCCTCGCAGCACCACGGCCTCCGGCACCGCATCGAAGGCTGCCACCACTTCAAAACCTTCTTTTTGAAAACCATCATAGCGCAATAGCGCGGCTCCCAGGTTACCCACGCCAACCATGATCACAGGCTGCAAATTTTCCCGTCCCAAGACCTCGCGAATCGCCTCTGATAACTCCGAAACGGGATACCCCAAACCCCGGGTGCCAAAAGTTCCAAGATAGCCCAAATCCCTTCGCAACTGCGCCGGGTTGACCCCGGCCGCCTTTGCAAGTGTCGATGAACTGACCGTCTCGATCTGATTCTCATCAAGACGTCGCAAGCAACGATGGTAAATCGAAAGGCGATAAATCGTCTTCCCTGGGATCTCCGCCTTTTCCATTGCAAGAATTTCGCCCGCCCCGGGAAAAAGTCAAGTTGACTAAAGATAATCGCCCATTCTTCATTTCTCACCCTGGATCCAAAAAATCCTCTCCCATTTTTGAATCCACTGATTAGAACTTCCACGTCAGATGGAGGAGGAAGAAAGTATTGAAGAAATCATGCGCCGGGTGAGGCGTTTGGAAATACGTGCCCGCCGCCTTGCGCAAGAAGTTTTTTCCGGCGACTACCACTCCTCATTCCGTGGACAAGGTCTCGATTTCGATGAGTTCCGGGAATACCAACCGGGCGACGAAATCCGGTTCATCGACTGGAACGTGACCGCCCGTATGGAGACCCCATACATCCGGAAATTTCGTGAAGAGCGGGAACTCGCGGTCATTCTCGCCGTCGATATTTCAGGTTCCACAGACTACGGAAGCGATTATTTGAGTAAGCGCGAACGCGCAGCTGAAGTGGCCGCTCTTCTGGGCTTCAGCGCTCGCTACAATGGCGACAAAGTCGGCCTGCTCCTCTTTGCCAAAGAACCTGTTCTCTATCTCCCTCCCGCGAAGGGCGGGCGCCCGGTCCTCCGCGCTGTCCGTGAAATCCTCACCGCCAAGCCGGCTGATCCAGGGACCTCGATTTCCGAAGCCTCAAAATTCCTTCTCCAAACTCTGAAACGCAAAGGCCTCGTCTTCTTCATTTCCGATTTCATTGACTGGGGTTTTGAAAAACCCCTGGGATCCCTTGCCCGCCAGCATGACGTCATCGCTCTCCCCATGGTGGACCCTCTCGAAAAAAGGATTCCCGACGTGGGCAAGGTCTACCTTCGGGATCCTGAATCCGGTCACGAAGTGCTTGTGAACACCTCGAATAGCAACACCAGGATGGGCCTGGCGAAACTCTCCAAAAGATACCGCGAAGGCTTGGCATCGTTCTTCAACAAACACGGAATTGATTCAGCGGCCATCTCCACTCGTGATGACTACCTCGCTGATCTTCACCGGCTCTTTCAACGCCGTGCCCACCGACGACGATAACCATGGACACCGAAAATCCCCCGACCCTCGAACATGGCATTCCGGATCCCGAGACCTATCTCCCGGGCACTCCCGAATGGCTCTGGTGGGCAATCGGAGGCGGCGTCCTTCTCTTCCTTTTGATGGCATGGGGCCTCTTCAAGATCTTCTATCGTCCAGCGATCGCTCCCCCTGTCATACCTAAACGTGACTTTTTTGGTATGGCTCTAAAGAAGCTGAATTCCCTCGAACCGGAGTGCAGCAACCACCCTCTTGCCGAAATTGCAGCCCAAGCATCATTGGCCCTGCGTGCCTATCTTGCCGGTTCGATGTCCGAACCGGCGCTCTACGAAACCGTTGAAGAATTCAAGGCCCGTAAGACGAACCTGCCCCGAGAAGCTGAAACACTCCTATCCGATCTCAACGACGCAAAGTACGCACGCTCAACCATTGACACCGAAAAATCCCGCGAATTCATCACCCGCTCCCGACAGTGCCTCGAGACGATTCACTCAGCCCGCACGGTGACACCATGAAGCTTTTTAACGATTACATTTTGGCTGAGCCGTGGTGGTTGCTTCTCCTCCTTACAATCCCCTTGCTCATGTTTATGGGTTACCGACAGGGAATCCGTGGTTGGATTATTTACCCGACCCTCCGGGTTCTCGGCACCCTTGGATGGAAACCAAAAGACAAGCCCTTCCGACTTGCCCCGCTCGTCCTTCCCCTCATGCTCGTCCCCGCCATTATCGGTCTAGCCCGTCCCCAGGAAGCAAAAAGCCGGACCTCCCGCACTGCCAGCGGGATCGATATCCTCATCGCTCTCGATGTCTCCTACTCCATGTCGACGGCGGATTTTTTTGAATCCAGCGGAATGATGAGACGCCCGGAGCGTCGGATCGAAGCGGCCAAAAAAATCATCAATGAATTCATCAAGCGCAGGCCCGATGATCGAATCGGCATCGTGAGTTTTGCCGCCCGCCCTTACACCGTCGCCCCGGTGACATTGGATCATCAAATCCTCGAGTATACTCTCAAAGATCTGGCCCTCGTGAATAGTCGCACAGAGAGTGGAACAGCCATCGGAAGCGCTATCGCTGCGGCTGGAAGTCGTCTTGAAAAACTTCAGCGTGACACTGAAGACGAGGAGAAATCAAAGACCAAGACGAAAAGCAAAGTCATCGTTCTTGTCACCGATGGCGCGAGCAATTCCGGTCAATTGTCTCCCGTTGAGGCAGCTAAAATTGTGGCCGACCTGAAAATTAAAATCTATCCGGTGGCCATTGGCACACCCCAGGGCCGACTTCGAGGCACGTCCACAGGTCAGGAATTCGATGTGGAAACGCTCAAGGAAATAGCAGAAATCACTGAGGGTGATTTTTATCGGGCGCTGGATTACACAGGACTAAGACAGGCCTTCGCCAGCATCGATGAACTCGAGAAGACCGAGGTGAAGCGCGACACCTGGGTGATTAAGAAAGAGCTCTATCCTTGGTTCGTGGGGCCGGCTGCTCTGCTGGTCCTGGGATTCCTTGCCTTTTCCGCCTTCAACCCGCCCCCGATGCCATGAGATTCGAGAATCCGGAATGGCTCTTGTGCCTCATCGCTCTCCCTGTTCTCGCCTTGGTCGCATGGCTGGCCTGGAGAAACCGGGGCGAGCGATGGAAGAAACTGGTCGCCCCTCGTCTGCAAGGCAGGTTGAGTCATGCCCGATCACCCTGGATCTTTTTCACCTCGTTTGGATTGGCCCTTTTAGGCTTGGGCGGACTCATCGTTGCCTATGCTCAGCCGGAATCGGGCGAGGAGTGGATCGAGGTGGAATCCGAGGGCCGCAATATTCTCTTTTGTATCGATATCTCTCGCAGCATGTTGGCGGAAGACATCAAGCCAAGCCGCTTGCAGGCCTCCCGTGCGGCAGCGCTGGAGATCCTGGAACGATTCCCCCAGGATCGAGTGGGAATCCTTCTCTTTTCGGGAGAAACCCTGGTTCAATCGCCGTTGACTCTTGATCACAGCTTCGTCGAACAAGCACTCGCCCAGCTTGATCCCGGGGATATTCCCTACGGGGGCTCAAATCTGAGTGGCGGTGTCAATGCAGGGATTCAACTCCTCACCCAGACCGGGCAAAAGAGTAACATCATGGTAATTTTTAGCGATGGCGAGAAATCCACCGAGGGCCTGGAAACAGCTGCGGAGTCAGCAGCAAGCGAAGGCATTTTCATTTACGCCCTTGGCATGGGCACCGGCGAAGGTTCTTTTATTCCGGATCGGAGGGAACGTGATGGAAAGTTCCGTGATCGGACCGGAAACCCTGTCTTCAGCCGCCTCGATGAGGAAGCCCTTCGGATCCTTGCCGGCCGGACAAATGGGTACTATTCAGAAGGGATCGGGGGGGATTTCCTGGGAAAACTGGATTCCGCCCTCGATGAAATGGACCGGTTTCGTGAAGAAGGAAAACATCAACGAGTTGCGAAACCGGCCTATAAATGGTTTCTTTTCGGAGGACTCCTTCTGCTCATGATCTCCATCTTTGTTCGATGCCTCCCTTTGCGCTCTTTGACCGCCGCTGCCGTGTTGTTTTTTACAGTTCCGCAAGCTGATGCCGGGCTGATCGATGAAGGTCGCGAAGCCTTGGAACGGGGAGATCAACTGGAAGCGCATCGGTTTTTCAGGGAAGCCGCCAAGGAATCATCAGGTGAGAGAGCCGCCCGGCTTCATCTCGCTGCAGGATCAGCGGCCTACCGGGCCAGGAGCTGGAATGCGGCCGCCGATTCTTTCAGCCAGGCACTCGAGTCCGATGATCCTGCTTTGCAGCAAAAAGCCCACTACGCCCTCGCAACCAGCCTCTTCTACCTCGGAGTCTCTCTCGAAGAGGAAGAGCGTAAAACGGCCTGGCGTGGTGCTGAAAAACATTATCAGGCGGCCCTTGGAATCGCACCGGACGATCAGCCGGCCATCGATAATCTGCAATCGGTCCGGAATCTCCTAAAGGAGCAGGAACAAAAGGAGCAACAGGAAGAAAAAGAAAGCCCATCCGACGAAAGTAAAGACGATCAGGAAAAGAAGCAGCAAGATCAGGAAAAGGAGCAACAGGACGACGAGCAGAACGAACCTCCTGAAGAAAACGGGGACGGCGAAAAGCCCAAGCCCGAAGACGGCTCCTCAAATGACGAGGAAAACAAGGAAGGCCCGGAGAGCGGGCAGGAAAAACAGGGAGAAGACGGCAAACCAGAGAAACAAGGCGGAGAGATGCCGGAGGGAGAAAAGGAGGGTCAGCCAAAGCAGGAGCCCGGTGAGCCGAAAGAGGGAGGGGAATCCAAGGACCCGAACAAGGATCCAGGAGAGCCAGATCAAATCAAGGAGGACGAGGCTCCTCAAAACGAATCCAAGGAAGAGCGGGCCCGAAGACTCCTCAAACAATACGCGGACTTTGGTGCCAAAGCTCCACGTCGAATCCGCAGACCATTCAATCGCTCCGCTCACGATTGGTAGGCCACGACGATACCAATGTCCTCGAAATTTTCATTCATCGTCCTTGGCCTGATTATGGGCCTTCAGTCGATCATTCTGGCCCAGGGTTCACCCGAAATTGTAGCGAGTCTGAATAGCAGGTTCACCGTCGTGGGGGAGCAATCTCTTTTGACGCTTGAAGTCAGGAACACCCCGGTGATCGATTGGCCGGATACACCAAGGATGAGTGCTGCGGTGTCTCTAACGCGACAAGGAAAGACCAACAATGTTCGCAATGGGAAAATTGAGGAAGTCTTTGAATACCTTGTCACCGGACTGAAACCCGGATCGCACACGATTCCGGCGTTTCAATTAAAAACACGAACCAAAATCATTCGATCAAAACCCATTGTATTGAGAGTTTTCCCGGTGTCCGAGCTGGTCACCAAGGGGATCACCATTGGAAACACCGTCACGCCCTACCTCTCGGGCATCTTTTTGGAAAAAGAGCGGCCTTATCTGGGCGAAACGCAGATTGCCGAAGCCAAGCTTTACCTCTCCCGAGCCCCCCCCCATCTCATGCGTCTTGCCGATGGCCAGGTCATCAAGATGGAAAAGGATGGGATCGCCGCCTGGCGTTTTACCACCGAGCCACGGCACACCGGAGTATTGCAATACGACGGACATACCTTCGCCGTCTATTCATACCGAAGCTCAATCAATGCGCTGCGTGAGGGGGATTTGACCATCGGTCCGGGAGTGGCCGAACCAATCTTGCAACGACGGATGCCTGTCCGGGGTGGTTTTTCCAGCTCACGCTATATGGCCAAAATTGAGTTCCCTTCCCGGGATATCGAGGTCCGGCCCCTCCCCTCCGGAGCACCCGGGGAGTTTCAAGGCGCCGTTGGGAATTTCTCTCTGGAAGTCTCTTCGGTTGGGCGGGAACTCAAAATTGGAGACACCCTCACCGTCGAAGCGGAAATCAGTGGCACCGGAAATATCGATCAATTCCCTGGCCCCCTGCTCGTTGATCCGGAAAAAAACTGGAAGCAATTTGAGATGATTGCCAAGCCTCCCGGAAGTGAGAGGCGCACCAGTTCGGGAACCGTCGAATTCTCACAAGTCATCCGGCCGGTGAAAAAGGTTCCGGCCCTTCCGCCCTATCGCTTCGTTTTTTTCGACCCGGTGCTGGAAAAATACCAAACGCTCGAATCACCTCCGCAACCGATTTCCATCACGGGCGATGCCCCTGCCCTCGCCGGCTCCGGCAGTGGAGGACTTGAATTTTTGACCCCGAGTGGAATACTCCCGAAAACTTTTTCCAAAGGAAGGAGGCTTCCAATTTGGATCTGGCAGATCGGGCCGGCACTGCTTTTGATGGGGATTTTAGCCCTGATTTTTAAAAACCGTGCAGCGGGTCGCCAGATGAAATCGGCACCCGCTCGAGCATTCTTAAAAGAGCTCGAAAAAATCCGTGCAGAGTCCGAAGATCGGGTTTCATTTTATCGCGAGGCTGCCCGTTTCGTGACAGAATGGCATGGTCGGGAGGGCTTCGAAGAAATCTATGAAACCCGGGACGAAATTTGTTTTCTTCAGGACAAGGCCCCGGAAGCAGTGGAACCAGCTGAACGGAATCGAGTTCTCAATCTTCTGAAAACGCTCTCGCCACTGACTGTCATCGGACTCTTTTTGACTTTCCAAATTTCTCCTCTCAGAGCCCTCGATCAGGATCCTGCAAATGCCAGGGTGGAGATTCTTGCACTGATGGAAAGCGAGCCTTCACCCGAGCACTTCTACAATCTCGCACTGTGTGAAAAGGCTCTCGAAAATCCGGGACAGGCAGCGCTCTGGGCTTACCGGTTTGAAGCCCAGGGAGGCGACGCCGATGAGATTTTCAAGGGGCTCTCCGGGATCCGCGCACGGAAACCAGGTGGAACCGAGTGGGTTTCCGTTCTGCCTCGATCACTTTACCTTCAAGTCGGTTTTTTCGGATGTTGGGCTTTGGTGATTCTCCTGGTTTCACTAAGGCTCCCCCCGGGGAAGCTACGGAATCGCCTGCTGCCTGCCTGCGGGATTCTGGCTGGCATCGGAATTTCCCTCGGTTTCACCTTGTCCCACCTCTATCCGGGTGAAATCAGCTTTAGCCCCCTGCCCTCGCTATCGGTTGTCAGCAAGTCGTCCCCGCTTCGGAGCCAGGCCTTTGAGGGCGGAACCGTGATGCGCGATGACCTTGCAGGAAGCCTTTGCAGGGTGACCGCCGAGCGCGCCGGTTGGTCCCACCTCATACTTCCCGGAGGCCTCTCCGGATGGGTCTCAAGCGAGGCGGTCACGGCAATCTCGGAATAAAAAACGCCGGGACGAATCCCGGCGTTCTGAAAGTTCTTCAAAATAAGCAACCTACGAAGCCGAGGCGCTGGTTTCCTTGGGCTTCTTACTCGCCTTTGTCTTAAAGGTGATCTTCTTGTCTCCTTTTTTCACCTTGGCTGTGACGTGATTCCCAGCCTTAACCTCGCCAGCAAGAATGGCTTCGGCGAGAGGATCTTCAAGAAGTTGCTCAACGGCACGGCGCATTGGGCGGGCTCCGTAGTCCGGATCATATCCTTCGGTGACGATAAGTTCTCGGGCTGAAGCTTCGAGGATGAGTTCGATCTCCTTATCGACGAGACGTTTGACCAGCTTATCCACTTCAAGATCCACGATCTGATTGAGGCTTTCTTTCTCAAGCATCCGGAAGACCACCAGCTCATCAAGCCGATTCAAAAATTCGGGCCGGAAATGCTTCTTCGCAACCGAATCAATCTTAGCTTTCATTCCTTCAAAGTCAGCCTCGTCTTCAGCCATGGCGTTGAAGCCCAGGGTCGTCTGTCTCTTGATACTTTCGGCCCCAACGTTCGAGGTCAGGATGATGATGGTATTTCGAAAGTCAATCTTACGGCCAAAGCTATCGGTAATCATTCCTTCCTCGAGGATCTGCAGAAGGAGGTTCATGACATCCGGATGAGCTTTTTCAACCTCGTCGAAAAGAATGACGGAGTAGGGGCGACGCCGGACGGCCTCGGAAAGTTGACCACCTTCCTCATATCCAACGTATCCCGGAGGAGAACCGATTAAACGGCTCGCGCTGAATTTCTCCATGTATTCCGACATGTCGATCTGGATCAGGGACTCGGGATCACCAAACATGAAGTTGGCAAGATTACGGGCGAGGTAGGTCTTACCCACACCTGTCGGCCCGAGAAAGAGAAAGGATCCAATAGGTCGGCGAGGATCTTTGAGATCAGCACGCGAGCGACGGAGGGCTTTTGAAATTGCGGTGACAGCCTCGTTTTGGCCGATGACCGTTTCCTTGAGATTCTCTTCCATCTTGAGAAGTTTTGAAGCTTCCTTTTGTTCCATGCGCTGAAGCGGAACACCCGTCCACTTTGAAACGATCGACATGATGTCATCATCTTCAATATCCACGATTTTTTCCTCACTTTCACCCCGCCATCCTTCGATTTGATCATCGAGTTCCTTACGGGTGGTCTTTTCCTCATCGCGCAGCGAGGCCGCCTTTTCAAAATCCTGATCGTTGATTGCGGCAACTTTCTCGTCGTTAATTTTGGCAATCTTTGCCTCCAGTTCCTTCAATCCGACCGGGCGGGTCATGGTTTGAATGCGGGCACGCGCCCCAGCTTCATCGACAACATCGATGGCCTTGTCAGGAAGGAAACGGCTGGTGAGATAACGCGAAGTCAATTTCACGGAGGCTTCGAGAGCCTCATCGGTATAACGAACCTTGTGGTGGGATTCATACTTCTCGCGGAGTCCCTTCATGATCGCGATGGCATCTTCGGTGGAGGGTTCATTGACCTTCACCTGTTGGAATCGTCGCTCGAGGGCGGAATCCTTTTCGATGTGCTTCCGGAACTCATTGAGAGTTGTGGCACCGATACACTGAAGTTCTCCACGACTAAGAGCGGGTTTGATGATATTGGAGGCATCCATGGCTCCTTCGGCAGAACCTGCACCAACGATCGTGTGAAGTTCGTCGATAAAGAGAATGACATTTTGCACCTTACGGATCTCATCCATCACGGCCTTGATGCGTTCTTCGAACTGGCCACGATATTTCGTGCCTGCAACCATCAAAGCGAGGTCGAGAGTAACCACCTTCTTATCCCGGAGAATCTCGGGAACATCACCGGCGGCAATTTCCTGGGCGAGTCCCTCGACAATCGCGGTTTTGCCAACTCCGGCCTCTCCAACAAGGACAGGGTTGTTCTTGGTGCGACGGCAGAGAATTTGAATGACTCGTTCGATCTCGGGAGCGCGACCAATGACAGGATCAAGATCACCGTTTTGAGCGAGCTTGGTCAGGTCGCGACCGAAGGCCTTCAGCGCTGGCGTTTTTGTCTTTCCCTCGGCCTCTTCGTCACCTCCAAGATCAATTTCATCTTCATCTTCAAAATCGAAGTCATCATCGGATTCTTCAGCGGAAAAATTGGGGTCGATTTCCGCAAGGACTTCGTTGCGAGTGGTTTGAAGATCCACATTCAAACTGGTGAGAACGCGGGAAGCCATGCCTTCCCCTTCCCGAAGAAGCCCGAGAAGAATGTGCTCCGTTCCGACATAGGAATGATTGAGTTGTTTGGCCTCCTTGTTAGCCAGGGCGAGCACTTTTTTGACACGAGGGGTGTAAGGGATATTGGGGGATGATTTCTGATCCGGACCAGTTCCCACTTCTTTCTCGACCTCCATACGGACGGACTCGAGATCGAGCCCCATACGCTGCAGGACACTCACTGCCACACCTTGACCTAGTTTGATCAGACCAAGCAGGACATGTTCGGTGCCAATGTAGTTGTGATTAAAACGGTCGGCTTCTTTACGAGCCAGCGCCAAGACCTGCTGGGCGCGAGGGGTGAAATTATTCATGAAATTTTTTCTAGCTGGGGGCTTCGGTTAATTTTCTTTTCCTGAAATATCAATAGCAGGCGGTAAGGAAGAATGCAAATGCTCCCGAATCATTTGAGCTCTCAAAATGTCCCGCGCTTCAGGCTGGAGTTTCTTGCCAGCACTCCACTGGAGGTGGGCTGGCTGGGTCTCCATGAACAGTCGATCGCAAATCTCCACCAATTCTCCCGGCATGATGTCGAGATCAGCACCAAGCCGTAGCATGGAAAGATGATTGAGGGCTTCTTTTGAAGTGATGATACGGGCGTAGGTCAAAGTTCCGGCGGCCCGGCCAATCCGGTCCTTAACCATGACTGGATCTTCCACAATCAGCCTCCGGCGGGCCTGCGTTTCGTATCGAGCCACGTCTCCAATGACTTTGGTGAGACGGTCCAAAATCGCCTCCTCGGATTCCCCGAGAGTCGATTGATTGGAAATTTGATAAAGATTCCCCAATGATTCCGTGCCCTCTCCATAGAGACCCCGAACTGCGAGCCCGAGTTTGTTGATTCCTTTTAAAACCTGACCAATTTGGTCGCTCAAAACCAGACCGGGAAGATGGAGCATGGACGATGCCCTCATTCCGGTTCCCAGATTGGTCGGGCAAGCGGTGAGGTAGCCCAGCTTTGGGTCGACGGCAAATTCAAGCGATCCTTCGAGTTTACGATCGACCGAATGAGCCAATTTATAGGCCTCCTTAAGTTGCAAACTTGGACGGATGGCCTGGATACGGAGGTGATCCTCCTCGTTGATCATCAGGCTCAGGGTCTGCTTGCGATTCACCACCGAGCCGCTCCCTTCGCTCCGGGCAGCTTGTTCACGGCTAATCAAGTGGCGCTCGACCAAAACCTGTTTTTGGAGAGGGTCAAGGTCACTCAATTCGTGTGAAAACCCATCCTTCATCCCCGGAAGAGATTCCAGCTTGCCCTGAAGTGATTCACGCACAGCCTGGCGCTCCTTCTTTCGAGCCCATCCCGGGAAAGGCGCGTGCGCAATATTTCGGGCCAACCTGACCCGGCTGGTGAGCACGACGGATGTTTCCTCATTTTGAGCTGCCATCCAGTCAGCAGGATGTTTCAGTAATGTGGCAAAACGCATCATGACGTAACGGCCTCCTCTCCTTTTTCAAGTTCTTCCATCCGGTCGCGGATTTTAGCCGCTTCTTCGTAGTTTTCTTCCGAAACAGCACTCTCGAGCTGAGTGGTCAAATTAGAAAGTTCGTATCGAAGAGCCTGCTGTTTCACGAGACCTTCGGGAATGTAGCCGGTGTGGCTTAATCCTTTGTGCATCGATGGAAGTCGCTGGCTGATCTCACCGGAAAAAGCCCGGTAACAATCCGGACAGCCGAGGCGGCCCACTTTCCGAAAGTCCTCGAGGGTGAATCCACAACCCTTACATTTGTCCTGAGACTCGAAGGGAAATACCCCGGCAGCCTCGGGTTTGGGGGGAGCGGCTCCGAGTAACTCTTCCGCCATCAGGAGTCCCTCGGGATCCGTGATCCCCTTCGCCTGGGCACAGGCTTCACAAAGAACAAATTTCTTCAATTTGCCGTCAGCGACCTGCGTGTAGAACACGGTCGCTTTTTCCTGACACGAATCGCACTTCATCAACATTGAAAAGGTAGCCACTGAGTGCGGGATGGCTACCGAAAATTGCAGGATTCATTCGAGAGGTTCACCATCCCCTGTAATTGTCAACGAACTCACACACCCGGATTCCAACTTCCACCAAACAGTTCGATACTTCAAGATGGCACTCGCAGGTAAGGCCCGATTCAGTAATGTCCCTGATGGTTTGGCTTGATTTGACGCATCGCCCCTCGGGAATTCACCATGAAAAATAGGGGGGCGTCGAAAGCTCACCTCGATCAGGTTGCGTGAACAGAACTTGGGTTGGTCAGGGCTGATGGCTGCCTCTCCCTTTCTACGAATGTGGGGAGGAACGAACCAAGAGTGAAAGTTATTGGATCATTTCTTGCTGATGGCGGGGTTGGCCTTAATCTCCTCCCGATATGAAATCAGCGCAGTTCTTGAAGGAGATGTTTGGCCTGGAAGGCAAAACCGCAGTGATCATCGGCGGAACCGGTGAACTTTGTTCATCTATGGCTTTGGGCCTCGCCCGGGCAGGAGCCGAAGTGGTCCTGGTTGGTCGGAATGAGGAAAAGGCCAATGAACGCCTCAAGGTCATCGAGGAAGCCGGCGGGAAAGGATACTTCGCTTGTGCCGATGCCAGTGATCGCCAGTCTCTCAACGAACTGCTGAACTCGGTCGTTGAGCAGTCTGGAAAGGTCGATGTCCTCGTCAACGGTGCCGGAATCAACTCCCCCACCCCTTTTGTGGAAATCACTGACGAGGAAGCCCTTAAGATTCTTGACGTCAACCTCGTGGGCGTCATGCGTGCCTGCCAGGTTTTCGGGAATTACTTTCTCAGCCGGGATGTTCAGGCCTCCATCATTAACCTGGGCTCAATTTCCGGGCTCAATCCCCTCTCCCGCGTCTTCACCTATTCGGCGTCGAAGGCCGCTGTTCACAACCTGACCAGAAATATCGCCCGCGAATGGGCTGACCGCGACATCCGGGTGAACACTCTTGTTCCCGGATTCTTCCCTGCCGAGCAGAATCGCAAGGTTCTTGATGAGTCCCGCGTGGCCGAAATTCTTCGCCACACTCCCGCTTCCCGCTTTGGCAATCCTGAGGAGTTGATCGGAGCGACCCTTTTGCTGGCCTCCAATCGGGCCGGTGGATTTATTACCGGCACCGAAATCGTGATCGACGGTGGCTTTAACTCGATGACGATCTAATCTTCAAGTTGGATCACCGTCTCCCCTTCCTTTTGGTATCGGAGGGGATCACGAGCCCGCGCTTCGAGATAGCGCGGGTTTTTCTTTAGGGCCTTTGATTCCGCCTCCAGTCTGTGACTTGTTTCCCGGAGGGCCTTTTCCTCCCGCCTGACATCAGCCAATTCAGCTTCGATCTCCTTCAAAAGCCGATACTGGGGGAGCGCAGGAATCAACAGAGCCGTGCATGCCGCTACGACGAAAAGCCAGAAGACAAAAAGCGTGGGTTTTCCAAAAAGCCCACGTCTCACAGGCTCGGCGGAAAACTCCGGCGCGCTTCCAGCTTTGGCTCGTTGTTTCCGGGGCATGGGAAAAGCCTATCACAGGAAGTTTATAGTAAGGAAGCTTAAACAATCGGCTTCAAGGGCAGAGAAAAACCGCAAGCTCCCGCCTGCGGTTTCCCGTTGATCTATCGTTATTCGCAGAATTGAAAGTGAATCACTTTCCGCCGCCATAGATGGCATTGCTCCCAAGCGCTTCCTCGATTCGAAGAAGTTGATTATACTTGGCGATCCGGTCGGAGCGACTCATGGAGCCCGTCTTGATCTGACCGGCATTTGTAGCAACCGCGAGGTGTGCAATCGTGCTGTCCTCGGTCTCACCGGAACGGTGCGAGATGACCGAGTTGTATCCATTGATTTTTCCGAGTTCGATTGCGTCGAAGGTTTCGGTCAAGGTGCCAATCTGATTCACTTTGATAAGAATCGAATTGGCGACTCCAAGATCGATTCCCTTCTGGAGAAAGTCGACATTCGTCACAAAAAGATCATCGCCCACAAGTTGGATCTTATCACCGATCTTGTCGGTCAGAACTTTCCAGCCATCCCAGTCGTTCTCATCGCAGCCGTCCTCGATCGAGTCGATGGGATACTTTGCGCAAAGTTCCGCGAGATAGGCCGCTTGCTCTTCGGAGCCGCGTTTGGCACCGCTTTCACCTTCAAACTTGGCGTAGTTGTAAACTCCGTTCTCAAAGAATTCGGAAGAAGCGCAGTCGAGGGCGTAAGTGATGTCCTCACCCACTTTGTATCCGGCCTTCTCAACTGCCATACTGATGGTATCGAGGGCATCTTCGGTTCCGTCGAAAGTGGGAGCGAAACCGCCTTCATCGCCGACAGCGGTGGAAAGGCCACGATCATGGAGCACCTTCTTGAGATTGTGGAAGATCTCGGCACCCATTTGAATCGCCTTGCTAAAAGTCTCCGCTCCAATGGGACGGATCATGAATTCCTGGAAAGCGATTGGAGCATCCGAATGAGAACCACCATTGATGATGTTCATCATCGGGACAGGAAGAACTTTGGCATTGGGGCCGCCCAGGTATTTATAAAGTGGCAATCCGGAAGCTGCTGCTGCTGCACGGGAAACCGCCAAAGAGGTCCCGAGGAGTGCGTTCGCACCGAGATTCTTCTTATTGGCAGTGCCGTCGAGAGCGAGCATGGCATTATCGATGCTCGTTTGATCGCAAGCGCAGTTCCCAAGAAGAGCAGGCGCGATCTTATCATTAACGTTGGCAACGGCCCCGAGGACGCCCTTGCCCAGGAAGCGGGAATTGTCTCCATCACGGAGTTCCCAGGCTTCGTGTTCCCCGGTGCTGGCTCCGGAAGGAACCGCAGCACGGCCGAATGCTCCTCCGGAGAGGGTAACGTCAACTTCGACGGTCGGATTACCCCGCGAATCGATGATTTCGCGGCCTTTGATCGACTGAATGGTAGTGTCTGACATGAGTGTGTTTAAAGAGTATTGTGGATATCGGACTTACACCGCTTCGATGGAAGCGATCGTCACGGTGATGAGTTCCTCGGTGTCGGTATCGCGAATTTTGGCAGTGTCCCCGATTGCCTTTCCAAGCAGGACCTGGCCGATTTCCGAAAGGTAGGAAATAATGTGCTTATCAGGGTCGGCATCCCAGGCTCCAAGCATTGTCATGGAGCGTTCGCCACCACCTTCGATATCAACCCTCACCATCGTGCCAATGTTGACAGCCGTCGTGTCAGCTCCTTTGAAATCGGTAGGACGGGCTCGCTCGAGATCTCGTTCCAAATCGTTTTTCCTGGAGTTGAGAACGGTTTGCATCTGTTTGGCAGCGTGATACTCAAAATTCTCACGCAAGTCACCATGGGCCCGGGCAATCGAGATCTCCTTCACATTGCCAGGAATGCGCTTGTTGACCAGTTCCTCGTATTCCGCCTTACGGCGATCGAGGCTTTCAAAAGAAACGAGGAGAGTGTCTTCGCCTTTCGACTGGCTTTCTCCCGTTACCATTTCCTGGGTTTCAGGGACCTTTTTGATCACCCTGGCCATCAGCGATTTTCGATCAAGATCGGGAAAAGCCGGGCTTGCCAGAAGCTTTCGAGCGAAATTCCGAACATCATTGAGCTCCATGCCATCGAGAAGATCTGCAATCAACTCCTTGTCATCCAGGAGGAGATTTCCAAGACGGCCACTTCTCCGGGGGCCATCATCAAGCGAATCCTGCTCAAGCACAGTCAAAATGACCGAACCAACCGAGCCATCAAACACATCTGCCGAGCCCTTCTTCCGCTCGCGACAAATCCAAGCGAGAGCGTCGGGACCAAGCGCGTGACGAGAGAGGGCCACGGTGATATGACTATCAAGTTCCTTCGTCCGATCTTGCTCGTTGAGAAGCTTGGCGATTTCAGAAACACCACGGGAGCTGATCCGGCCGAAGACCGAGAGAACCTTTTTCACCCAATCGTCTCCGAATGCAGCAGGAAATGCTTCAAGAATTCGCTTCAATCGCGCTGCCGCAACTTGGTTCAAATCTTCCGAGAGATTCCCGTCAGCAACCTGAAGGACTTCAGCGAGTTTGGGCGCATCTTCGGCGATGGCATTTTCCTGCTTCACTTCCTGGGCAATTTCATTGCGCAGCGAAATCAGTTCCAGCGACTGGGCCGGAGCGAGCTTCATCAGTTTCAAGGCCGCGTCATTGACAATATCAAAAGCCTTCGCCAAAAGCCCTTCGGTCGCAGCGACCAAAGGGGCCTCTCTCTGAATCGCCTCCAATGCTTTGACCCTCCCTTTGGGGGTCCGGGCCTGATCAAGATCCTCAACCAGCGCCTCACCGGGCCCTGTCGACTCGTCACGAAGCACCAGCGGATCAGTACGCTTGGTGGGAACTGAGACACGTTTGCTCTCGCGGAGAGCTTTTTTGGTCTTTTCCCACCACTTCTTGTAAATTCCCTCTGCAACCACGCTGCCACAAAGTTCGGCATCGAGCTGGTCCATCGTCATCACTCCACCGTGACTTTCAATCGTGCGGGCTACCAATTCAACCGGGTTCTTTTCACCCAGCTCCTTGAGCGCATCAAGTCTGTCTACCTTGTGGGCCCGGAGATCGTTAGCCTCAACAGGCTCCGTCTTTTCAAGTGCGAGCTTCAAGCCCATCACTTTTCCCTTCTCTTTCTCAAAATCGATCGTGACCTTCCCGTTGAAAAGGTCCCAGTCTGTGACAATTCCGCCACCATAGTTCTTGTGGATTCGAAACGACCCGGGAGCAATCTTCGAGAGTCTTTCACCAACGGCCTCGGTAATTCGGCCCGCTTCCACCAACTTCGCGACATCAGGATGCATGTCGCGAGACTGCTAGGGACTGGCACCAATAGCAAGACCTGAAGCGAAAAACCTTAACTCTACCGATCAATACCCCCTCGTCAATTTCATTTAGCCGGAGATTTTCCCTGGGGAACGTATCGAACCCGCTTGGGCATGGGAGGTTCGGTTTTATGATCCAAATTACCGAGAGTCTGCTTTAAAATCATGAACGATGCCTGCCACTTCGTCGGGATCTCGCCCACCAGGTGCTTTTCTGAAACCAAGACCGAGAGCTCTTCAGTTCCGGCCGCCACAACCTTAAAGCGCCATTTCCCACCTTCTCGCTCAAGTGAAATATCGCGTCCCTCAACTGAAACACGAGCGATTTGTTCCCTCTTGGCGAGAATCCGTGAAACATCTGATTTGTCATGTTTCACGCCGACCGGATAGGTGCCCGTGCGACATCCCGCACCCAACTTCACGGTAAGCTTACTAAGCTTTCCCTCCCGGTAAAACTCCACCTCAACCGCATCTCCGGGAGACTTGGTTCTCAAAAGGACGACCATCTGACTCTTATTCACCAGGATTTGGCCGTCAAGCTTCCACCAGAGATCGTCATCCTTCCCTCCCGCAATTGCCAGTGGTCCACCCGCAATTACCTTTGCGACCTCAAATCCCACTCCGTGTGCCAGTCCCGTCTCTTTTCTGGAGTCGTGGCTGGCCTGATTCAGCGAGACTCCAATCCATGGCAATCCCCCGGCAGCTGAAATGCCAACGGAAATCAGACTGAGAATGAAAAAAAGACGACGCATTTTCTGAAAATTTAAAACTCACTCTTCACTGAATCCACCAAATGATGATCAGTGGTTTCCACCGTGACGATCACCCCCGATTGGCGGTGCTTGACCACCTCCGTTGTCATCTCCACCTCGTGGGAGAGTTCACGAATTTCGCCATCTTTAGCGACATAGACGTCGGGAGAGGTTTCTGCCATATGCCAGGATTCCCGATCCAATTGTTCAAACTCCGCAACGAGGGCGGAAGGCTCGGAGCCACTTGAGTATGCCGCAAGCGGGACCGAATCATCAGCCCCCAAATACCATCCTCCTCCAACCCCGACTCCAAGAGCCACCGCAGCAGCTGCCGCCGTTCCGAGCCATGACAATCCGACCGGCGAACTGGAGATTGAGGAAACCTCCTCCGAGGCCAGCCGATCAATGAGTAACCGACAATCATTCCTACCCTCGTCACTCAACCCTTTTGGGGTCAGACTCTCCAGTTGGGATTCCAATTCTTTCAGAGACTTATCCATGGTTTGTGTTCTTAAGATATTTCAACTTCTTTTGAAGCTGTTCAAGGGCGTATCGATATCGTGAGGCGGCGGTATTATGGGAAACCTTTAGCAAATCTCCGATTTGCGCAAACGTGAGGCCACCCCAAATTTTTAGCGTTAAAACTTCCCTGAGCTTCTCAGGCAATAGTTCCACTTCGCTTCGTAATAACTGAGCTTCTTCAGTTTCTTCCAAGGCCGGATCAAGCCAGTGGTCCTGGTCTTTCTGAAATAAAACAATCTTTTGATTTCGCTTTTCCTGCCTCCCTTTTCGGCGGCCATGGTCAAGCCCAAGATATCGCATGACAGAAAAGGCCAAAGGAAGATCTGGTGGCTGATGCCCCCTCTCCTCTTGATAGCCCCATAATTTGATGAGCGCATCCTGCAGAAGATCCTCAGCCTCTTGGGCATTGTTGCAACGGGCCCGCGCATAAGCGAGGAGACGCGGCGCGCTTTCGTCGAGCCAATCCTTCCATCGATCTCCGAGGGCCTGTCCTTTTGTGACCATTGTTCAAGGAGAATAATGCCTGAACGACAGTGATTTGTCTCAAAAAAAGTGAGAAATCGAAACAGATGGTGCGCGAGGGGGGAGTCGAACCCCCACGTCCGCAATGGACACCAGATCCTTAGTCTGGCGCGTCTACCAATTCCGCCACCCGCGCTAAGCACTTCATCTGTGAAGCTGTCATTGAAAATGGTGGTCGATACTGGATTTGAACCAGTGACATCTTGCGTGTGAAGCAAGCGCTCTACCACTGAGCTAATCGACCATAATTTCCAAAAGCTGACACCCAAAAAGGCCCCGTTTGGGGCCTTCTCAGAAGTTTTTGTCAGGAAGATGGTGCGCGAGGGGGGAGTCGAACCCCCACGTCCGCAATGGACACCAGATCCTTAGTCTGGCGCGTCTACCAATTCCGCCACCCGCGCTAAGCACCGTCTCTCTGACGGCGGAGGAAGTAGTCGCCCCCCACCCCTTATTCAAGAAATACTTTGAAAAAAATCACCCTTGGGGAATTGAGACCGAGCGGGTGTAGCGGAATCCTTTCGCCTCGATAAACTTAGCCTTATCAATTTTGCTCTTAAAAGGACTCTTTTTAAGGATCGCAATTCCCTCATCCGAAAGCACGGTGATTGACAATTCGACCGCCGAGATTCGGCCCCCAACATACTCTGATTTGGTATTTTCGTTAGGAGCCAGCCCCGTCCCATTGATTGCAAATGACTTCACGACGTCCTTGCCGGCACTTGTGGACATCACCGGGACCTTAACCGTCTTGTTATTCCCGGTGGAGTCCCGGTAAGCAACGACGAATGTGACGGTGAATTCGTAAACGTTCTCACACATCAAATCAGCCAGCTCATTTTGGCCACCTCTCGTATCAAAGGTTTGCTCGAGATCCGTGGTTCCAGTGACCCCGGCATAGGTTTCATCAGGATCCAAAAGTTTCCGATAAAGAACAAAAGTAGAGTATTTCTCACTTTCATCTCCCCACACCGGATCCGCAAAATCGAGTTGGTATGAGACTGCGGAAACATCGCCCCCTTTATCAGCGCCACGATCCACCGCGACCTCACCCTGGATTTTCTCCCGACTCCCGGCGTTTCCATTGTAGCGATCCGAGGCCGCTGTAAAAAAGGTGATCCTAGCGGCGTTGGGGCTCGATTCGCCATCAGGCCCGATATCGAGGTCACGTGAAGAAGCAATGAGCCATTGACTGTTGTTATTTCCCTGTCGATAGACCATCGATTCCAAATCGCGGCCTAAAGAATTCAGCATGATTTTTGCCTGACCCGCAGCCCTGATCTCCGTTCGAGCTCCTCTCCAGGCATCAATGGCAGAGCCGGTAATTACCACTGTGAGTGAGACAAGAACGATCGTAATTGTCATGGCCACCAGAAGTTCAGCGAGCGTAAAGCCCTTTTTTTGCACTACCGGTTTGGATAAAATTTTCATATTTGTCTTCAACAGAGATTAGCGGGTTACCGCAAGATTACGGGAAAAAATGGGACGGGTGAAATTATCAGGTTCGAAGACGTTTGTCAGAAACTGGTAGGATGTCGTCGGAAGGTTGTAGTATTCGGCTTCAAAGGCCACCACCGCTTCCGGATAAGCCTCTGGAGTCGTCGCAAAGTCCTGTCCCGGATCATTTGGATCCACAATTGTTCCAGGCTCTTCGCTCACTCGCAACCCTTCCCCTTTAAAGACAAGCTGCCGCAACTTCACGAAGAAAACGCGCCCTTCGACGACCTGAAGATCCGCCTCAACCAAAGGATCGCTGAGACGCCTGACCATGGGCTGGATGATGAAATCCTCACCCGCAAGCCCCAGTTCCCGTTCTGCCGGCTCCAGGGTTCCGTCCGTCCGGGTCTCTCCCGGCAAAGCGCGATACTTATAAATGAGAATCGTCTGGTCGGGTTCTTCCGACTGGGCAATCCACTCAATCGCTTTTCGGAACGAACTGCCTTGATACTTTTGCTTTTCCCGCCCCTCCCTGATGGTCGTCAATTCCCACTCCAGGGTCGCTTGAAGCCGACTGGCCTCGTCTGTGGAGAGTGTCTTCTTGATCGTTTTTGCCGCCGGACCAAAAACCGCCAGGAACCCGGTGATCAGGACAACCAGAATGCCCAGGGCAATCACTGATTCAGCCAAAGTGAATCCGCGTTTAAGTCGCGGCGTTTCTAAGAAATGTGTCTTCATATCCATATTGCAGAAATTAAAATCAGTCGGCTCCAATCACTCCAAGGCGCTTGATATCGCGAATGATCGATGTTCCGCCATTCTTGAGAATCACGAATCCCCCGACATTTTTGCTTCCGCCCATAAGAGGTTTTTCCTGGCCGCTCGGACGGGCTCCTTCTTTGAGAATAAATCCCGCCCCCGGGGTTGAGCAGATGCCCTGACCGTTGAACTCGTAGTAATAGCACTGATGCACGTCCGAGGTCTGCGAACTCAGTTGGTGGGTGTCGGTTTCAAGAACTCCCCCGTTCCGCATATCAGCGCGACTGAGATCAACGCTGAAATAAACACTATTGGGAAGGAAGGTCGGAGAACCCGCCCGGGTCCACTCCTGCTTCTCGCGGCCGTTCTCATCAAGTTCTTTGTAAACAACCATCATCATCCGACGATACCGTTCGCGTTCTTCGGGAACGGTGTCATTCAGATCGCTGTGAATGATCAAGCGGGACCGGGTGTTCTGGTTCATCGCAAGACTGCGTGCCTGGGAAAGAAGTCCCTCCCCAAGGGCCATGCCAGCGGTCACGCCCTGCCCTTTTCCGATCTTACTGATCCCAACGGAAGCAAGCGAAAGAAGGATTGCAATGATCGTCATCACTGCCAGAAGTTCAACCAGGCTAAAACCTTTTCGAAAAGCTCTGGAAAATGCCTTTCCAGCGGGACGAGTTGTGAATGCTCTAATCATTTTCTTACTGAGAGATCGGCCCAAACCGACCTCAGATCAAGTAAAAAATTGTAGTTACACTGTATATCTCCAAATTTCACTTGGGAAAATGCCCGCCATGCTCAGCCGACATCCATCGCCATGCCGTTTCAATCATCGAACGGACATCTTTTCGCCTGGCTTCCCAGCCTAATAAATCTTTCGCCATTTGGGGCGCCGCAACCAACTGGGCCGGATCCCCCGACCGCCGTTCCCCATACTTCAAAGGCACCTTCTGCCCGGTGACCTCTTCCGCAGTGTCAATGATCTCCTTCACTGAAATCCCCACGCCGGTCCCAAGATTACACTGAATGGAATCGCCCCCCTCGATCAGGTGACGCAAAGCCGAGAGATGGGCACTCGCGAGGTCCTCAACGTGAATATAATCACGAATGCATGTTCCGTCCGGTGTGGGATAGTCGGTTCCAAAAACCGTAAGCTCGGGAATTTCCCCTTTGATCGCCTGCAGGACCAAGGGGATCAGGTGGGTCTCCGGATTGTGATCCTCTCCAATTCTGCCATCAGTCGAGCACCCGCTGGCATTAAAGTAACGCAATGCCGCGCTCTTCAGCCCCCATGCCACATCACAATCCTTGAGAATCCACTCCACCATCAACTTGCTCTTGCCATACGGACTCACAGGATTCTGGGGATGATCCTCAGTCAGTGGAAGCCTTTCAGGCTCGCCATAGGTCGCGCAGGTTGACGAAAAGACCAAATTCGTGCACTTGAAATCCGACATCACCTCAAAAAGAGTGAGTGGTTCCGCGGTATTATTTCGATAATATTTCAGGGGATCCGTGACCGATTCTCCGACGTAGGCAAAGGCCGCGAAGTGGACCACCCCAACAAACTGATGTTTTTCAAAAAGCCTCTCAAGAAGGGCCTTGTCGCCGACAGCTCCTATGACCAGCTCGACGTCCTCATCAACAATTGCATCGCGGTGCCCGTATACCAGGTTATCGAGGACAACGACGTGATAGCCCTCCGCATTTAAAAGACGGACGGTGTGGGAGCCAATATACCCGGCTCCCCCGGCAATAAGAACAGCTTGTTTACTCATGCGTTGCTCGCAGTGAATCAGGGGCCTTGCCCCCCGTCAACCGGTGGCTCCTTCCAATGATCACCGGGGCGCTTGCCCGCCTTCACCTTCAATCCTCATTCTCTCCAAATCATCTCTGGTGAGGAGACGGGGAAAAAACCGGAGAATCAGCGCCCATCCCAGAAATCCGCCGGCGAAGTGCGCCAAATGGGCAATCTGGAAAACACTCTTTCCAAAGGCCCCTTCCAGCCAACGACCAAAATCAGCCATGAGGGGAAGATTGAGACCAGGTGTCATGATGAACAGCAGGAAACTGGAGATCAAAACACCTTTCGCCAAATTCCTCGCTGACACCGGAAGGAGAAGCATGCGCGATTCCGGCGACAGCGCAAAGAAGCCCAGCAACATTCCCATCACTCCCCCGGATGCGCCCACCAAAGGTTGCCCCGGAAGGCCGGGAAAAGCAGCCTGAGCCAGAATGTGCACCAGTCCCGCTCCCATCCCGCAAATTAGGAACAAAATGAGAATCCGCCAACTGCCAAGGACATGACTCAGCCGGGCCGCCGCATAGTAGAAAAGGGCCGCATTTAACAAGAGATGTGACCACGTTCCGTGAAACCAGTTGTGAGTGAAAAGTTGCCAAATCCGCCCTCCCCTGACTCCTTCCCAGGAGAGTCCGCCACTGGTATAAAGAGATCGCACTGCCATCTCTCCCCATAGACTGTAAACGGACAGGACGGCGAGATGAACCGCCAACATAAGGAGCACTCCAAAGGTCGCCGCATTGACGCCCGGTGCTTGCAACATTACCCAACCGCTGCGGCTTGCCCCGCTGTCTCTGGAAAAGGTCATTCCTAACAAAGACCATTTTGACCCCAAAACGCTCATCTTTTCTTCATTTTTTTGTCCGCCACTCTCATGCTGGAGCCTTGACAGCTTCGCTTCCCATACGAGGATGCGCGCTCAAATCGATGCACTCGTTTCATTACACCAATGGCAGTCTCCACTGCGAAAACGTCTCCCTGGCCCAACTTGCAAAAGAACACGGAACCCCCCTTTACGTCTACTCGGCGGAAACATTCCGTGATCGCTTCACCAGACTCGATTCCGCGTTCTCGGGTATTGATCATGAAGTCGCTTACGCCGTCAAAGCCAACTCCAACCTTTCGGTCCTTCGCCTTCTGGCCGAACTGGGAAGCGGATTTGACATTGTCTCCGGAGGGGAACTCTACCGCGTGATCAAAGCCGGAGGAGATCCTTCCAAATGCACCTTCGCCGGTGTCGGAAAAACCCGTGCGGAAATTGAATATGCCCTCCAGCAGGGCATCTACTCAATCAATGTCGAATCGGAGGAGGAAGCCGCGTTCATCAGCCAGGTGGCTGTTGAAATGGACGTCATCGCGCCCATCGCCTTTCGGGTGAATCCCAATGTGGATGCCAAGACCCACAAGTATATCTCGACCGGAAAATCCGAGAACAAGTTCGGCATCGACTTTGAATTCATCCTCGAGGCCTATGAACGGGCATCAAAGCTCCCAAATCTTAATCTCAAGGGTCTCCAAATGCACATCGGCTCCCAGCTGACCTCGGTGGATCCCTTTGTGGAGGCCGTCGAAAAAGTCGGTCCGCTGGCCGCGCGGCTAAAAGCCGATTACGGCATTGAATTTTTCTCCATTGGAGGAGGCATTGGCATCATTTATGAAGAAGCGCTCGCTTCCGGCAAGGAATCCTGGTGGACCGAACAGCCCGAAGACTCCCGCCCCATCACTCCCGGGAAGTATGCCGCCGCGATCCTTCCGGGGCTCGAAAAGCTGGGCCTGAAGATCCTCCTCGAACCCGGCCGGTTCATCGCCGGGAACGCCGGAGTTCTCGTCACCCGCTGCCTCTATGAGAAGAAAGGAACGACAAAGACTTTTAAAATCGTCGACTCGGGAATGCATCACCTCATCCGGCCGGCACTTTACGAAGGATTTCATGAAATCGTCCCGATAAACGAACCATCCGGAGCCATCGAATCGGTTGATGTCGTTGGACCCATTTGTGAGAGCGGAGATTTTTTCTGCCAGAATCGTGAGGTCTCCTCTTTCCTGCCAGGCGATTTAATCGCACTCATGAGTGCCGGAGCCTATGGGATGGTCATGGCCACAACCTACAATTCCCATCCTCTCCCTGCCGAAATTTTGGTCGACGGTGATGACTCCAAAGTCGTCCGCAAACGCCAAACTCTGGAGGACTTGATCGCTCCGGAAGAACTTTAGAAGTTTCCGCGCGACGTGGCACGGTCATTTGGGTTAGATCATGTGACACATGGGAGACGACGCGAATGAAGAGGACCTGGCCTTAATGGCCCGGGTCGCGCGTGGTGACGAAGAAGCCTTTGCCCGCTTGGTTGAAAAACACCAACATGCGGTTCTCGGCACCGTCGCAAAAATGACCAACCAATCTTCCGAGAGCGAAGACATTGCCCAACAAGTCTTCATTCGACTCTGGAAATCAGCGAAACGCTATCAACCGACTGCGAAGTTCACGACCTACCTCTTCACCATCACTCGAAATCTCGTCTTCAATGCCACCCGCAAGAAATCAAGACGGAAGGAACACTCCCTCGACGAACAAGAAGACGATTGGCACAAAACAGTTGAAGACCAGAATCACTCGGCCCGCCCTGATCAGTCGCTGGTCGATGCCGAACTCCAGCAAGTGGTCGATCAGGCCATTGCTTCCCTCCCTGAAAAACAACGCCTCGCCGTCATCTTGAGACGCTATGAGGGAATGCCCTACGAGGAAATCTCGGCAATTCTGGATCTCTCCGTGTCCGCTGTCAAAAGCCAACTCTTCCGCGCCCGCACTACCCTGCGCGAGGCCCTACCCCCCTATCTCAAGGAGTAGTCGTTTCCACC
This sequence comes from uncultured Verrucomicrobiales bacterium, assembly GCA_937916505.1. Lineage (GTDB taxonomy): Bacteria > Verrucomicrobiota > Verrucomicrobiia > Verrucomicrobiales > Akkermansiaceae > SW10. The sequence goes on from CALFSW010000180.1 coordinate 36,932, forward strand.
TTTGAGGCTTCCGTAAACCGGCTCCAGTTCAGTTCGCCATAATCGATCTTCTGTAATTCGAAGGCGTAGATGGCGTCTTCATTGTGAGGATCAATCGTCACCGCAAGATCGATGAGGGCTCGGGCCAGAAGTCGGTTATTATCCCCCTTTTGCTCAAAAAGCGTCTCCGCTCTTGTGACAAACAGAGCAGCGAGGGTCTTGGGACTGTATTTGGTTTCGACGGTTTTAGGCAACGTCCCCTTGCTTAGCTGAAATTTTGTCACCATCGCCCTTTTATTTCGTGAAGAAAGGTGAAGAGCCAATCCCAAGGCCTTCCGGGCAAACCCGAGTGACTCCTTGCTCGCCTTGGCCGAGACGACGTGATTCGTGGCGAAAGTGGCGAGAGCTCCCGCGTATTCATCCCGCTCCCGATCAACCAGGCCCAATCCATTTTTGAAGACACTCTGGTGCACCACCGGAGCCTTGAATTCAAAGGCCTTGCGCTCAACCACCTGGGCACTCACTGAGCCCAAAAAGGTCAACGCAAGACAGACTTGTCCAATGAATCGTTTCACGGCTAGAGTCTGGCCGTCATGGGCGGAAAAACAAGAGCCAAACAGGAACTACGCCGCTCAATGAGAGGAATCCTCACCGGACTTGACCCCGGGTTTTTCCGTGCCGCATCTGCCGAAATTCGAACAAGAATCCGCCTCCCCAAAGAATCCCGCGTCGCCCTATTCGCGGCCACTCCGGGAGAACCTCAATTGCTCGATCTGATCATAGCGCATCCCGAAATCGAATGGTTCCTTCCCCGCGTTACCGGAACGGGTGAAATGGACTTCCTGCCCGTTTCGGATCCGCAAAAACTCAAAAAAGGATATCTGGGAATCATGGAACCGACCCAGGGAAGTCCCGCCACCGATCTCGATTTCATCCTTTGCCCGGGTCTCGCCTTCACTCGTGAAGGACTCCGCCTCGGTCAGGGAGGTGGATTTTATGATCGGGCCCTTGCCCGATTCCCGAAGGCGGAGCGGATCGGAGTGGCCTTTTCCTGCCAACTCGTCGATCACCTCCCTACCGCAGCCCATGACCTCAAAATGCACCGGGTCATCACGAACCTTCCGGCACCACAAGATTAAAGGGAGGGATCGAAACCCGAATCCCCCCGCCCTCGACGTTGAGCCCAAAAAAGGCTCCGGTCGCTTCACTGTTTGAAGCGATGACATGATACGAATTATAAGAAAATCGCTCTCCGGGCCGAAGCACAGGCGTTTCACCGACCACCCCGCTCCCCTCGACCACAACCAGTTCTCCTTTCTCGTCCCTGAGCATCCACTTTCTCCCCCGGATCGACACCACCTCGGTAGAGTCGTTGATGATCGAAATAAAATAGACGAAAGGGTAGGGTCGATCGTCGGGGGCGTCGAGATGCGGCATGAAAACCACCTTCTCTACCTCCACCCGCAGACCGGGCACTTCCTGAAATCCTGCTGACACCCTCCTATCCTAGCAATTCCAATCTCCGGAGCAAGACCATCCCACCCCCGCTTGCACCTCAATCACTTCGCGCTATGATTTCCCGATGACTCCTCCCGTCGCGCTCACGATAGCCGGATCCGATTGTTCAGCCGGAGCAGGCCTGCAGGCTGACTTGAAAACCTTCTCCTCCTTTGGGGTCCATGGGCTCACCGCAGTGACTTGTGTTGTTTCCGAGACGCCGGAAACCGTGAGCCAGGTCCATCCCGTTCCTCCCGTCATTTTGCAGGACCAAATCAGACTCCTTCTCGCAAGTTATCCCATTGCCGCCATCAAAACCGGCATGCTTTATTCAAAATCCCACATCGTGGCCGTTTGCGAACTCCTCGCTGACACCGGTATTCCACTCATTGTCGATCCCGTGATGGTGGCTTCGACCGGAGATCCTCTCCTTGTGGAAGATGCCCTTGAAGCAATCTCCGAACGCCTCCTCCCGCTCGCAACGGTCATCACCCCAAATCTGCCCGAGGCCGGATTTCTCCTTGGCCGCCCGGTCCTGACTCTTGAGGAGCAGGAAAAAGCGGCCCGTGAACTTTCGGAAAAATATCAAGCCGCTTGCTACCTTAAAGGAGGGCATGCCGAGAATTCCGGGCAGCATCGTGATCTTTTGGCGCACAAGCAATCGATCGACACTTTTTCATCCCCCCACCTTGATCTTCCGCAAACCCATGGAACCGGCTGCACCCTCTCGGCGGCCCTGACCGCAAACATCTCTGCCGGCCTCTCGATCTTAGAAGCCTCGCAAAGCGCCCACCGCTTCACGCATCAGGCTTTACAGCACTCATTGGAATGGAACATTCCCGGTAGCTCCGGGAAGATTTTCAACTTGGATCAGAATCAAAAAATCCTCGAGAAGTGAAATTTCCAACAAGATGTGGAATTTTGATAAAGATCGCCTCTCCTCCCCCCGGGATGATGATCTTCATGTCCATAGCACCACCGCCAGAGCTACGACCATCAACACCGCTCCGATGGTCTGTTTGCGAACAAAGCGTGGATCGAATTTCCTCCCGATCAAGTAGAGGAAGATCACGGCCATCACTCCTCGTGAGCTATACACGACATTACTCAGCGTCGGTTGCCCGTATCGGCTAAAGGCCAGATTCACGGTCAAGGCCTGGATCCCAAGAAGAAATCCCGCCCCTAACAGAAAGACAAGCACCCCGGGGGATCGATAAAGAACTCGCACCTCCTTGCGCCGATGAAAAAGAAACCCAAGAGAAATCATCCCGCTGGTCCCCATCATCAAAATCAACCAACGCGCCGGGCCAATCTCCCGACTCTGCCATCCCGTGAGGAAATCGTTGAGACCAAAAGATAAACAGGCGACCATTGTCAATCCGACTGTCGCTCGATGAGTCCGCCACCCTTCAGCGCTGCCACCCGAAACTAAAAATACGGCGAGTGTCGCCAAAATGACCCCGGTCACCAGATTCCAGGAACTCGGCTCAAGGCCCACCATCATCGAACAAAACCCCACAATGACGACCTTCATCCCCAGGGCCGAAGAATGAACGGCCAAGTCCCCCCTTTTTACAGAATGAGTTGAGAACCATTGCCCCAGAAAAAAGAAGATCCCATTTCCCACGGCCCACCAATCTTTGCCTGAAATTGCCCAAGTTCCCTCGGGTCTGAGATAGCTCACAAAAATCAGGCCGGTGAGCAAGTTTGCCACCGCAACAATCACGGGGAGGCTGACTCCCCGCTTCGTCCCTTCTTGAATGCACCATCCCAGCAAAGGATGGAGCGCCGCCCCAAACAGGGGCAGTAAGACTGCCCCGCTGAGCCAACTCATCTAAAAATCACTTGGCAGCCTTCACCGGAACCGCCTTGTCCTCGGACGGGAAATCTTTCGACCAGTCAACGGTCACTTCCTTCGTTGCGGCCCATTCTGTTCCGCGTAAAAGAGTGTCGAAGAATCCACGGCACTGCATCGAGTAATCAGCGTGACCAAGAGTCGTGTGAAACACCCGTCCCTTGCCGTAGTCAAGAGCCATCAGCATCGGCTCGTCACGATTTGTTTTATCGCTCGGTGCGGTTGCGAGGACCTTCATATTTTTAGCCGGTCCGCGAAGCATGTCATAAAGCTCGTCCTTGGTGTGCAACCACTTTGCCGCCATTCCCTTGGTGACAGGATGGTCATCGGCGCGGTTTGTGATGACAAATTCATGCTGGGGACCGTGGTTTCCGCCACGTCCATCTGCATCATCCACAACCAGCTTATCGCCCTTGTAGTAGACGTAGGGACCGCTTTTCTCGTTACGACCACCCCAACCGCCAAGACCAATCATCTCGTTATACTCGGGCCACATTGAGAAGGCATTGTCGGCAGCGTGAACCACCACAAATCCACCGCCGTTTTTCACGAAGTCGACAAAAGCAGTCCGAACCTCGCCCGGCCACATCTGACCGTTGTAGTTACTGACCACGACATCATATTTGGAGAAGTCCGGGCGCCACTTGTCCCAAGCTTCCTTTGTCGCCTTGTTATCGGGGCTGGTGCTTACTTCAACACTGAAACGGTCATTGCTTCCATAAATCTCCTGGAGAACCGGCGTGGTCTGTTTCCAGTTATGGTTGTTCTGTCCATCAATGATCAGGACTTTGACAATCTTGGAGGCCCCGGCCTCCTCCTTTTTTTGGGCAAGACCAACGAATGCGAGACAGGCGAGTAGCACCAGCGAGATGCCGAGAGTAAAACGGTTCTTCATGGAGGGCAGTCTCACAAAGTCGACCCCCGATTGCCAAGACGAAAAACTTCCAAGTCGCGATTCCTCCTTCTAACCTCCAATTATGCGCTCGGTAATCGATCTTCTTCAAGCTTTGGTCCGAATCCCGTCCGTCAATCCCGCGAGCGATCCGGGAGTTTCGCCCGGCGGCGAGAAGCAGATGGCGGAATTCCTTGCAAACTTCCTCGAACCCCTCGGATTCGAAACCACTTTGGAAGAGGCTGAACCCGGACGCCCCAATATCATTGCCCGCGCGCCAGGAGCCAAGGACAAGCCCCGAATCCTTTTGGGACCTCATCTCGACACCGTCGGAATCTCCGGAATGACCATTGCTCCCTTCTCCGGTGAAATCCGTGATGGCAAGGTCCTCGGTCGCGGAACTTCCGACACCAAGGGTCCGATGGCAGCGATGCTTTGGGGGTTCAAGGAAAACGCCCGGCTTCTTGCCGATCTTCCCGTCGCGGTCGATTTCGTGGGTTTCATGGGCGAAGAAACCAGTCAACCCGGATCCCGCCACTTTGCCAAACACCACGCAAGCGAATACCAATTCGCAATCGCCGGTGAGCCCACCTCATTGGAAGCGGTCTATTGCACAAAAGGATGCCTATGGGCCATCATCGAGGCAAAAGGAAAATCCGTCCATGCTTCCCAGCCTCAAAACGGAGAAAATGCCATCCTCAAACTCATCGATGGTCTGCGGGACCTCCATGGCCCTTTCTCCGAACATCTTACGGAGAGCGCCCACCCCGTCCTGGGAAACTCGACGATGAACGTCGGAAAGATCTCCGGAGGAACCCAGCCCAATATCGTTCCCGCCAGGGCCACGGCTCAACTCGATATTCGCACCGTCCCCGATCTGGTGAAAGAGCGTCCCGCTTCCGAAATTCTGGCAGACTACCTCGATGACCTCGAGTTGGCTCACTTCGCGGAATCCCCTCCCATGGAAATGCCCGCTGATCACCCCTGGTTAAAACGACTCCAAAAAATCCACCCCAATCTCACTCTTACCGGTGCACCCTGGTTCTCGGATGCCGCTCATCTCTCTGCGGCAGGATTAGCCTCCATTTGCCTCGGCCCCGGCTCGATTAACCAAGCCCACACGGCCGACGAGTTCATCAATATCTCAGATCTCGAAGACGGGGCCCGTTGGTTTTCACACTTCGTTAGGAGCCTCGCCGATTAGGGAATCTTATGACGGACTTCCCAAAAAAAATCGGAAGGAGGAGGCATTTCTTTTCCGTCGAGAATCGAGACGCACCGCAAACGGCGGATGGCATTGCTCAACCAGATTTCATCAGCTTCCAGAAGAATCTCCAGTGGCCACTTCCCTTCTTCGACCCGATTCCTTCGAATGACTTGCGAACGCATCACTCCCGGCAGACAGCCCGTTTCCAGCGAAGGCGTATAAATACGCCCTTCCTTCACAAAAAAAACGTTGGAAATGCACCCCTCGCAAAGCTCTCCCCTTGTGTTTGATCTGATCACCTCTCCAGTTCCGAACTGCCGGAGGATGCGCATATTTTCAGCGTAAGAGGTGCACTTAATGCCCACCAGTGGACTTCGTTCATTGACCGGCCAATGATCCGCAATGGCAACGTTCACTATCGGAATGTCATCCTCAAGAGGCTCTGCGGTAATCAATAGATTGGTCCCAAGCGTGACTCGAACCCGGGAATTCTTCAGCTCATTGGCCTCAACCACCTCCTGAATCTGACTCTCAAGCACCTCGCGCTTGGGCATTTCCGGAATCAGACTGTCTCCCGAACGACTGAGTCTCTCAAAATGTTCTCCCCAAAATCGCGGTTCCCCGTCCACCACCCTGACGGTCTCAAAAACACCCTGCCCTCGAAGCAGCATCGGATCAAAAGCCGAGATTGAAATCTCTCCTTCCTCCACCAACCCGCCATTCCACGATACGATCATCGACACTTCTTTAGCCACGCTCTATCACCCTCACAAGCTTTGAACTTCCTCGCCCATTTTCACCTGGCCCAACACACCGACGCCTCCCGGGTGGGCGCCCTGTTGGGGGATTTCGCAAGGGGAACTCCGGAAAGTCTCCTTGAACGTTTCCCCCCGGAGGTCGTTGGGGGGATCGTCCTCCACCGCGCCATTGATCGTTTCACCGACGATCACCCGATCTTTCTCGAGACCAAGAAACTCCTCCATCCGTCGCGAAAACGTTTTGCGGGGATCATCGTCGATATCATTTTTGATCACTTCCTCGCTCACTCCTGGACTGACTATTCCGAGGTCCCTCTTCCCTCCTTCATTTCAGACATGCACGGCATCCTGAAAAGACATCGATCCTGGCTCACCCCGGAGCTGGCCGCCATGATCGAACGCATGGTCGAGGAAAATTGGCTCGGCACCTATGGAACCATCCCGGGCCTTGCCCTCACTTTTCGCCGGGTCAGTCAGCGCCGGGATTTCCTGGCCCCCCTTGTTGGAGCCGAAGAAGATCTCACCGCCCACTATCACTCTTTCAGCCGGGCCTTTCGGAGGTTCTACCCCGAATTGCTCGAATTCGCGCGTGAAGAGAATCCCGGCGGAGCATTCAGCTCGCCGTAGAAATCCCTTCCCGAAATTACACCAAGCATCTTCAACTCCATCCCCAGGGACTCACGGGCCGGGGCCGCCCCCTCCCGGAACTTCCCGCAAGGAGTATGGCTTGCAAACCCGGCCTTATCCTCCTCACGGGATAAAAGGGTCAAAACAGGACGTTCCTTTTTTCGGGTGATTAATACCGGGTGAAGCCAGCAGGAAGTCGGCTTGTAATACCAGGGATGCCGCCCCTCCTCAACCGCACGCAATTGCCACTGACAACGATGTTGATCATCAAGGAACACGCAGCGGGTCTTTGGAAAATGGTCCGGGAAATCCCCGGCCAGTTTCGAGGAATCTCCGGCGACCGTTTTCGTTTTCTTTCGACCGTCCTCCGCTTCGATCATTCCATCCCCACCTCCAAGCTCGCCTAGAATTCGCGCTTCCTCATCGGAAAGCATCACCCCGTCGTGACAACAAGTGGCGCGACACTTGGCCAACTCACACACCGGAAGCGGCCTCTCAAAAGCGGCATGGTCCACTCCAGCCTCACTCAGTTGTTTGGCCAGCCCCGCCGAAGTTTCCTGAAAAACGGTATTGTCGAATTTGTTCCTATCGAGTTTGCTCCCCACGAACGAAATGGTAACACGACTGCCACATCGGTCAATCGAGCCGCAATGTCATTTGAGAAAGCAACGCCTGTTTTCTATTTTCCTGAATCTGCCTCTCAATTCCATAAAAATTCATTTTTCTGTAACCAAGCGATGTTTTGTCGCGTCAATTGAGATGTCCCCCCCCAAAACCTTAAAACAATAACCATGAAATTAAAATTCACACTCATTACCGCCATTGCCGCAACCTGTGGTTTCGTTCAGGCTGGTGACCGCTCCATCGGAGACGGAATCCTCCCCGAATTCCTCCATCACTTTGATGAAAACGAAGATGGCGAGATCGACGGAGAAGAGAGTCAAGCCATTCGAGATCTCCGCGCTCAAATGCGCGAAGAACGCCGCAGTAGCATTGATACTGACGGTAGTGGTGAAATCAGCCGCGCAGAGATCGAGACGGCCCGTGCCGCCCTTCGTGCGCGGATCGAAGAACGTCGCCTGGAGAAATTTAACGAAATTGCGAGAAGTATAACTGATGGTACTGAAAATGGTGACGAAAGAATCAGCTTGGATGAATATGCCACCATTCCTGGCATGGATCGGCTTCCCGAGATGATCCGCGAAGCAATTTTCGCTCGTCTTGATAGCGATGATAGTGGTGATATCTCCTCCGATGAGTTTTTCCACCGACTTCGCCGTCGTAGTGATGGCATTCCCCCCCTTCCACCACATGGTGGCGGAGAAGATCCTGACGGAGAAGGTCCTGGTGGACAAGGTAGCCCTCGCCCACCTGCGGGGCCGCCACACCGCTAGACTCACGAGAGTTCGGAGAACCTAATTTCAGAGGCAACTTCCAGTGGAAGTTGCCTCTTTTCCTATGCTGCAATAATAAGTATCCTCTTTCAACAACGCATGAAGATCCTCATTTTGCCCTTCTTGATCTGTCAAACCGCTTTCGGGGGAACTCTCTACTCAACCGATTTCGAGGCTTTTAATGTCGGCGATAATCAATGGTCCGCCAATTCTTCCTGGGGATCGGATAACACCCGCAGCGGCGTCGATTTCATTGACGACCTCGCTTTTAATCAGGCTCTCGGTAAAACAGCCGGTTTGGGCCTCAACCGCCCCAGCCGGGACCGGGTTCGAATTCTCACCCAAACTCCTCATGATCATGTCACTTCCGGAGAATCCATCATCGAAATTGAGACCCTGATTTCGGTAAAGGACTCTGATAATAGCTTTCGGGATGACTTCTTCTTCTCGATCTACAACAGTTCGGGTGTCCGGCTTGCATCCATCCGCATCGACAATGAAGACCCGGCTGCTTCCGGATCGAATTTTGGATTTTGGAGAGAAGATGGCATCAGCCAATTCGATACCGAATCCGACTTCATTCATGAAGAACTCTACGATCTCTTCATGATCATTGATCTTGCCTCAAACACCTGGAGCGCCAGCATCAGCGGGCTCCCTCTCTTTGAGAATGCCACTTTCACCAACGCCGCAAGTGGGTCTGAAATCAATTTGGCCATTGTCGGATTCGAATGGGATTTGGTCTCCGGAATCCCTTTATTCCATGGGGACAATTTCCTTCTGGTAGCCGACCTTCGAGTCATCTCGAAAGCCCCGAATCGCATCCCTGAGCTTAAGATCGAGCTGGATGAAAATCTGGACCCGGTCCTTGTCTGGAATGGCTTTGCAGGGAAAACCTATCAAATCGAATACTCCGACACCCTCGCATCTGGAAGCTGGAAAGATGACCTTCCCAATTCCACCCTCTCAACGACGGAAATTTCAAAACGATTTAGCTTCCAACCTCCCTCCAACTTTCTCCCGGGAAGATTCTTCAGAGTGGTTCAGAGCGAATGAGGCCCGAAGGCCTCGGGCAGGAGCTTTTCGAGCGTCGTTTCCCGCACCAGATCCCCATTCTCGTTGGCCATGAGAATCCTCAAAGCAGGGGAAAATTCATTGAGCACCTGCCGACAGGCTCCGCAGGGACTACCGCCGTTTTTCACGACAATGGCCATTGTCGTGAAACCACGCTCTCCGGATGCCACGGCCGTTCCTACCGCGACGCGTTCGGCGCAAATGGTCAAACCATACGAAGCATTCTCGACATTCACCCCGGTAAAAACCTTCCCGGAATCAGAAAGTAGAGCCGCACTGACAGGAAAGTCCGAATAGGGGCAATAACACCTCTCCCGGGCCTCCATGGCCTTCTTGATGAGTTCGAGATCAGTCATGATGCAATCTTCCGTGCAGCTTCCAAGGCAATCTCCATCATCGCGGTAAAACTTTTCTCCCGCTCGTCGCTGGACGTCGACTCACCGGTGCGGATGTGATCACTCACCGTGCAAATGGCCATTCCTCTGGCCCCATATTCCGCACACACTCCAAAAAGACCAGCGGCCTCCATTTCGACTCCCAAAACTCCCATCTTTTCCATGCGGTCGAACATCCCGGAAACAGGACTATAGAAAAGATCCGCCGAAAAAAGATTTCCCACTTTTACCGGGATATTGAGATCCGTGGCCGCAGCAACGTGTGCCGCCAGCAATTGGTAATCCGCGATGGCCGCAAAATCACAACCACCGAACCTCGACCGGTTGACCCCGCTGTCGGTGCAGGCACCCTGCCCAATTAAGACATCACGCAGCTTAACATCCCTTGAAACTGCTCCGCAGCTCCCCACCCGCATCAGATTCCTGACGCCATAGTCGGTGATCAGTTCTTTGGCATAAATCGAGATCGAAGGGATGCCCATGCCGCTGCCCATCACCGAAATCCGGGTCCCCTTGTAGATCCCGGTAAATCCCAACATATTTCGAACTCCATTCACCTGCTTGACCTCGGTGAGAAAATTTTCAGCAATGAATTTTGCCCTCAAGGGGTCGCCCGGAAGTAGAACGGTTTCAGCGAATCCGCCGTCCTCGGTTTCTAGATGAGGTGTTGCCATGGACGGCAAGCTAGCCAATCACCTGCCCTTCGTCCATCTTCACTCCAAAGAAGTTCCCCACCGTAGCCCCAATGTCGGAAAAACTGTCTCGAATCCCGTGTGATCCCTGCCCGTTGAGTAACACCGGAACACGCTCCCGGGTGTGGTCGGTCCCCGGCCAGGTGGGGTCGTTTCCATGGTCAGCCGTAATCAGGAGAAAATCGTCGTCATCCATCTCATCCAAAAACAATCCCAGTTGCCGGTCCCATTCCTCAAGAGCCATACCATAGCCGCGCGGATCCCGGCGGTGACCGTAGAGCATATCGAAGTCGACAAAATTGGTCATGATCAGCCCCCCGTCATCCATGACATCCCGAGTGACACTCCAAAGCTCCCCGTGTCCGCTCGCCTTGACTTCCCGCGTGAGTCCGATGTGGGCAAATATATCGCCAATCTTCCCCACCCCGGTGACCCCAAAGCCACGTTCCTTGATCCGCTCCAAAACCGTTGGCTTTGGAGGAGGCACCGCGTAGTCTTTTCGGTTCCCGGTCCTGATGAAATTCCCCTCTTCCCCAAGAAACGGTCGCGCGATGACCCGCCCCACCAACGGATCCAGAAGCGCCGCCCGTGCCACTTCGCAAAGCCGGTAAAGTTGCTCCAAACCAAACGTTTCTTCATGAGCCGCAATTTGGAAAACGGAGTCGGCAGAGGTATAAAAAATGGGCTTCCCGGTTTTCATGCTCGTCTCACCAAGCTTGCGGATAATATCGGTTCCGCTGGCATGACAATGACCCAACGAACCCGGAAGCCCGCATTGCAAGTGCAGGTGGGCCAACAGCTCCGGGGGGAAACAATCCGCGGTATCCGGAAAATAAGCCCAGTCCCACCGGGCCGGAACTCCCGCCATTTCCCAGTGACCACTGGGGGTATCCTTGCCAGTCGATATTTCGGTGGCCGCGGCAAAAGCTTCCGTAACGGGCATTTCGGACCATCCTGAAGGTAAGCGGCCATGAACGAGCCGATAACTCTCCCCCAATCCCCGTCGTTGCAAATTCGGGAGTACCAACGGACGATTTTCACGGCTCAAAAACCACTCGGCAATGTGTCCCAGAGTGTCGCTTCCATCATCCCCGAATTGAGCCGCATCAGGAGCTCCGCCAATCCCCACCGAATCGAGTACAAACCAAAACAAACGTTTCACGCCGAAAGCGTAGTCTTGCCTCGAACGCTTGTCACCTCCCCGAATCATGCCCATTGACTTATCGCCTTTGGATCCTTAATATATCCTAACAATGAAGTGGTCCCGGGAAACGGAGCCAGCGAGATGTTGATTTAGCGCTGGTCT
>CALFSW010000181.1 GCA_937916505.1 uncultured Verrucomicrobiales bacterium
CCCTCCTTCTGAAGCCGGAGCAAGGGGAGAAGACTCAACTTCTGCTCCCAGGCAGTTCATCACGGCAGGAAGGAGAGCCCAAAATCTAAGGTTTTTTGAAAGCGAGAACGTCATGCGACCTCTACTTTACGATTGGGAATCCCTGATTCAAGCATAGGTCTCCAAATCATACCATTCGTGGCACCCTCGCCATGACCGGCATCCCTATTTCTGTTGGGATGCCGGCATCGTTTGCCTTCATTCCCTCTTCACAAAGCCCCCCTTTCCTTCAGTTCCTTGAAAAGGAATTCCGGTTCACCTTTTTTCGCTATCCCTTGCTTTCTTTCCTTGATCCGATTTCATCTTATTTACACACTAATGATATTCCTTAAAATTCCGTAAGTTTTTCAAATGCCCCATCGCCAAGTGAAATTCTCCCCGCCTCCGGGAGCCAGTCACCACCCCCCAACCATCCTCCGCGAAGATCCCCATGAACACGAATAGCAACGCCCCCGGCCTCGCAACTTTATCCCCACCCACCCAACGCCGCGCCGCGTGCTCTGCGGGCTGGATGACGGCCCTCGCTTTGAGCGCCGCCCTCATGACCTCCCGGGCCGACCAGCAGAGTTCTGATCTCCACGGATTCGGCGGATGGAAGGCCGACGGGCTTGGGTTCGTGGTGGGCACCGGGGACCGGACCCTTCTGGCAGCCGATGTGAACGGCGATGATCTCGACGACATCATCGAATTCGCCACCGATCCGGGACAGGGCGATTCCGACAGCGATGTCTACGTGGCAATCAACGGACCGGAAGCCTTCACCTGGAAAACCAAGTGGCACGACTGGTTCTGCATCGGCCGCGAATACCCGCTGGCCGGTGACTTCGATGGCGACGGCCGGGACGACATCGCCTGCCTGATCCGATCGGAATCGTCAGGCACGGCGGAAGGCGACGTCTATGTCGCACTCTCGACCGGCACCACCTTCGGGACATCCTCCAAATGGCACGAGATCTTTTGTATCGGCAGCGAAATCCCCTTTGCGGGGGACTTCAACGGAGACGGTAAGGACGACCTCGTGAGCTTCACGGCCGATACCAACGCCGATGTCTACGTCACCACTTCCAATGGCAGCGCCTTCGTGGGATCAGGCGGTGCCGCCCGGTGGCACGGAAACTTCTGCCCCACCGGCTCCCTGCCACGGGTCGGCGACTTCAACGGCGACGGCCGGGACGACATCGCCTACTTCGTCCGCAACAGCCAGACCGGCACCGCGGTCGGCGATGTCTATGTCGCGCTCTCGACCGGCACCGGCTTCGGAACGGCCTCCAAATGGCACGACTACTTCTGCATCGGCACCGAACTGCCGTTCATCGGCGACTTCAATGGCGACGGCACCGACGACATCCTGACCAAGTTGGCCAACGGCACCAAGTATGTCGCCTTCTCACACGGCACCTCCTTCAAGAACACCGGAGCGATCTGGCATCGTGCCCATGCGGATGGCATCACCGTGACCGGAAGATTCAACGGCGACCTCAACACCGACCTGATGGCGATCCGCGAAACGAACTTCGGCTTTCGTATCCTCAATGCCTCTATCGCCCTCGCAGGGGGCTTCTCGCCCCCGGACCCCGTGCTGCCTTCCGTCTTCGGATACGGCAGTCGGGTCGACGGAGGTCCCGTTCAAAGCCCCCGTCCGCTGATTGTTGTCATTCTCGAAGGGACCAACGCCGATGGGCGCCTCCCAATTACCCACTCACAATCCGACTACGACTCGCTGGTGTTCGGCCCGGGAGACCCCTCAATCAACAACTTCTACGAAGAGATGTCGGGAGGCCAGTTCACTTGGCAGAAAGCGGGTATCATCGGCCCCGTTACGGATCCATCTCCAACCACCGACCACAAGGTCCAAGCCGTCCTGCTCGCGGCCGATAACTTCGACTTCTCAACCTTCGACACCAATAACAACAACATCGTCGATCCTTCCGAACTCTCGATCCTCGTCGTGGACAACTACACCTCTGGTAGCGGACAGACCAGTCCGATCACGGGCTCCGTTGACCTGCCAGGCGGCGGTGGACAAACCATCGCAATCGACATCAAGGTCGCTGCAGTCGGCCACCGCGCCGTCTTCGATATCTACGCCCACGAGCTGGCCCATTGCATCGACACCCTGGACCTTTACGGATTCAGCGGTAAGTGTGCCTTTAATGTCAGCCTCATGGGCGCCGTGGTCAATTCCAAGGCATCTCACTTCGACTGGCCCCGCGTCGATTACCTCGACATCTGGCACCGCATGGCACTCGGCTGGATCCAACCGGTCATTTACGACATCCGTGACGGACCGGGTGCCGCCGTCATCAATGCCGCCCAACTCTCCTTCGAGGACAACGCCAAGCGCCCCATCATCCTCTATGACAGCGCCCAGGGGACCGACGAGTTTTACATGCTCGAATACCGGACCGGAGCATTCGATGACGGGGTCCGCATCTGCGAGGAATCGGACCCCGCCGCACACTTCACCCCTGAATGGCTGAAGGGATACAGCGGAACAAACTTCGCCTCCGCCGGCTACGACCTTTGGTTCAATCACGAATACCGCGGCGGCGGCATGGCAATCTGGTATGTCCAACAAGAAGCGGACAAGTCGCTCAGCCATGACAAGCGCCGCATCCTGCCCGGCGGCAACGATAAGCTCGATTCGGAAATCGAAGATGGTAGTGACGACGTCTACACTTGGATCAAAAACAACACGGTCAAGGTCATCGATCCGGGCCCCAACAACGTGATCGACACCGAACAGGTCGGAGATGACGGAAAACAGGGCGACTACCTCTGTCTGCTCACCCTCACCCCGGGGCCCAACGACCGCCTGTCCCGGGGCTCCGCCCACAGGAACGTTTACAACCACTCCGATGGCCCGCTCGACGTCGAGTGGTTTGACGAGACCCCCGTCGATCTCGACATTCGCATCGGCACCCAGGACAACCGTCAGGCGTCCGTCAGCTGGGGAGCCCGCAACCAACCGTTCATCGAAGCGTTTTCCAAACGCATCATGTGGCCCGGATCCGCACCCGCCCGGCTCGAGATGCGGACCGGCGGACACGTCGAGCCCTCCGTCGTTCTCTACAACACCACCAATACCGCGACCTACCCCGTCACCACCTCAAGTTGGGACTTCGGAGGTTGCACGGTCTCAATCCCGCCCAACATCCCCCAGGGCCACTATCTGCTGCAATCCCAGGTCACCGAAGGCGGGACGGTCCGTGTCAGCAACAGTTTCCCGGTCACGGTCAGCGACCCCTATGATCTTTGGGCCTTTTTGAGCCTTCCCGGCACCTTCAAACGCCAACCGACCGACGACCCGGATGGTGACGGATGGAACAACTTCGCCGAGTATGCCATGAGTTCCAACCCCGCCCTCACCACCGACCCGGGATCCGGGGTTTCGAACGGCTTCCGTACTCTCCAGCCCTCCGGAGAACTCCAGTTCTACATGCAATGGCCCATGGCCACCAACCTTCCGATCGTCGACTACCGGATCAACTACAGTTGGGATCTCCAACACTGGTTCCCCGTCACCATTCTCCAATCGATCCCGAACGGCGACCCGGGCTTCAATTGGCTCCGGGGCTACTGCAATCCGGACCCCGTCCACCACCGCGCCTTCCTCAAACTTCAGTTCATCAAGACCAACGAACCATAGCCCACCACCCTGCCGGGGAAAAACACGACTCCGCCCAATCCGCAAAGAAAGACCAGCTCAAAAGCAATTTCCTGGCAGTAGTTACCCGCTTAGCCTTCTCCCTGGTATTCTGTCCCGGTGCAGGTGCTCCCGTCGTGAAAACAGCGCCAAGGTTTGGGAACGTCATCCACTCTGACATCGACGATGAATGAGGCTTCCCCTCGCCTCGCGCTGATGACTTTCATCCCTCTTTCGCCGACTTGTTTGCGCAGAGCCGCAAGACAATCGTCGATGACGTTCTGAGGCACCGCTGCCGCAGATGGTTTTTCTTCAGCCTGATTCCGGACTGCGGCATTGGGTTTCGGGACGCCTGATGTGCCGGACTCATCGACGACGATGCAGGAGTTCAGGGAGAGGGCGACAAGTGGGACGATGAATCTTTGTTTCATGATACTGGGGATGACTTTATTGGTGGTGGTTTCAAAATGCTACTTGTTTTTCTTTGAGGTCTTTCCTTTCTCTTCTTCAGGGAAGGAAACGGTTCCATCATATCCGATGACGAGCATCTTCATTTCCATTCCCTTCAGCAGTTTCATCTTTTCTTCCTTGGATTTCGCGTTTTTCAGGGCTGCCGGAAATTTTGTGACCATGACACCCCAGTAATCGCCATCCCATCCGCCTTTGACCATGGCGGAGAGAAAAAACCCGTCGTTTTCCTTCCAGCCATATTTTTTTTCGACCGCCTCAAAGGCCTTCTTTGGGATCCCCACCTGCTTGGCGATCGCGGAATAGAATTGATCCGGATCCGGGTATTTTTCGAGGGGTTTTACGCCTTCGATCTTCACCTTGTAAAGCTTCTCAAAGAATTCGACCTTCTTGCGGTTCGAACTTGCCTCATCAGCGAGGGAGAACGTTGCGAACAGGAGTCCGACGAACAAAAAACAGAGGATTTTTTTCATAATTTCCAGGTGTGGGTGTGTTTATTTTTCAAGGTGAGGGACAATTTTAAAATGGTCACAAGGGCGACCGGGGAAAGGTTGGTCACTTGAATGTGAAATCAGAATGAAGGCGGGATGAAAACCCCGTGAATTTTTTGCGGAGATATTGAAGGCCGGCCAGGATCGGATTGAGATCCGGTGGCATGAGACGCCAGACCCCGAAAACACGCGCTGTTCACTTACTTTCGACGTGAACCCGTGCGGTGTCGGTGAAAGCCGGAAGTTTGAATTTTTTGTCGAGGGCATACGCCTTTACCGACAGCTCAACCTTGAAGTCTTTGAAGGCCCCCTTGCCGGGTCCGGGATTCTTACTCAGACCTGTTTGCTTGTGGGATGTGACCTTGCAAGTCCCTTTTGGAAGCTCTCCGGTGAAGGTCGGCTCGGGGATGTCAGGGAAGAGTGCGTCGGAGTGCTGGTTATTGATCCAATTCTTCAATTCCTCCCCGGTGGTGGCGTCTGGAAATAGGTGGACTTTGCCGGTGACGGGAAAGGTTTCATCCTTGTTGCCGATCGATAGAACCAGGATCGCTTGCTGGTCCTTGAACGTGTAGAAGCGCAGCGTGTTCCGGAAACCGAGCATGGAATGACGAACTTCCAGTTTCCGGGCCTTCTTTCCATCCAGAATTTTGCCCGACTCCGGATTCTTGGCGGCGTCCCCGGGGACTTTCACCCCGGACCCGGCGAGCCTTCTTGCGTGGGCGGCCGCTTTTTCAGGCTTCCATGCTTTCTCAAGATCGCGAACCGATTGCTCGATCTTCTTGATCATTTCCTGCCGTAGTTCCTCATCAGCCCGAGGCTTGTCCTGAGCGTGGGCTCCGATTGCGAGGGCGAGGAACAGACTTGTGATTTGAATTTTCATCGAGCCTACCTTTCTGCTACAAAGCGTTCTATATCAAATTGTTTTTTGAGAGATTGGAGGATGGCCCCTGATTGCCCGGTGCCCCTTCGCAGATCCCGGAGTGCGGCATCACCGCACCCGGGTCCTCGCAGTTTGCGGCGCAGGACGACGAGGGCTCCACTCATTGAACGTGGTATTCGTTCAACTTTTGTTGGAGCTGAATACGGAGGGTGAAGCGAGGATCGAATCCAAGTTTTGCATACAGATCGGCCTTGCCATCGAGGAGTTTCCGGTCGAAGGGAGATTCCTTCAAAAGTTCGTTCAGCTTCCGGAGAGCGAGGCCGTTGAGGTTTTCCTTTTTGAGGAGTTCATACTCGGTTTTCTGATAGTCCTTCGACGGTTGATCCTGCCAGCGACGGGCCTCACGAAGAGCACGGCGGGCCGGCTTTGGCTTTCCCACGCGGAGAAGAATCTCCGCTTCAAGAAGCGCAATGGTAGCGAGGTTCTTACGGTGCCCGTCCATTTTCTTCTGCTTTACGGAGGCTTCTTTTCTTTGCTCGAGTGATGCTTCTTCATCGTCGGCCCGGGCTCCGAAGTAGGTCGCGACGGCTCTGGGATTACTGAGGGCCCGTGCTTTTTTAAGATTGGCGCGAACGTGATTCAGTTCCCTCGGTGTCGCTTTCTTTCCTCCCTTTTTTCCGGGCTTCGGCAGCTCGCCGAGGAGCTTCACCCCACCGGCATGAACTTCGGCATGGACGATCTGCACGGCCGCATCGTCGGGTCGTTCGTCGAGGAGTTGCGTGAGAATTTCATCGCGCCTTGTGATGATCTCTTTGTCTTCACCGAACTTATTGGCCTTCACAAAACCCAGCCGACGTTGAAATAATTCCTCATCCAACGTTTTAAGGGCAGATTTCTTCTTCTCGAGTGATTCGGGCTTTTTTTTCTGATTGGCGACCGCCTTGAAGTCTTCACCGGGACGGCATTCGACGGGAATTTTGAGTAATTCGTGACCGCTCTCGCCGTCTTGTTTCAGTTTAAAGCTTCCACTAAAATAATGAGGCGCGGGCTTCTGTGATGCGAGTGAAGCGAGATCCGGGGCCCCAACCATGAGGCTGTGATGCCGGCCCTTTTGAAGAGTCACCGTTTTGGCGCTGAGCCCTTTCATAGCCTCGCGCATCGACTCAAAGAGTTCCAATTTTTTGGGCTTCTCCAGTTTCGTCGACCAGGCCAGCGGACGGTCTTTTTCACTCTCAAGAATCCTCCGGTCAGGGCTCCGTAGGACGCGATGGAAGGTGGTCTTCCCTTTCGGAAGAGAGATGGCCGAGTTCCGGTAGGTGGAACCTTGATAGAGCATTTTTCCTGATTCGTGAATGGCCGTGACCAGGCCACCCTCGACTTCGGAGTTGGCATTAAAGCGCCGGGCCGGGTCGAGCTTGATCTTCGTCGGCTTTTCAACCGACACCGTAAAACACTGGCGGAGATAGGTCGGTGTGAATGCTTCTTTTTCCCTCGGCCCCGGTGGGAATTCATCGCGTTTGTCGGGCGAAAGGAATTCGGTTTTTTCAGGGAGTTTACTGAAATGGGCGCGGTCCAGACTGCCTTCTCCATGCACTATTTCATCACTCCCACCCACCACCCGAAGCGGGACGTGATTGTCGTTTTCATGGAAGACGATAGCGTCCTGTTCGGCGGTAAGCCCCACGAATTGCAGATCGACTTCGACCTTCGTTTTCCCCACCGAGAAGAAGGGTTGATGAAAAGCGAGCTCGGTCGTTTTTCCACCCGCCACCGGAATCATCACCACTTTGCCACCACCCGATTCAAGGCTGAGATACTCCTGGGAATTGAATGAATTGTAGCTCCCATCGGCCACGAGGGTGACTGTATGGAGAATGATGGAGCGCCCGAGAGGATCGGAATGATCACGGCGGATGCGAACTTTGAGAAAATTGGCATTTTCGGGAACCTCGTAAAAACGTCGATTGGATTCACCCGACTTCAGCTCGAGGGAAAATTCGGCCCGATTCCCGGCGTGCGAATCTGTCTTTTCTCCACGCACAATGGTGATGGGGATGCGCACGAGAGGACCGGAATCGGGAGAGTCGGCAAGGCGTCCTTGAATCTCGGCATAAAGCGGCTGACCGGGACGGGATTTCGGAATATCGAGAACCGGCCTGATCGTGATTTGGCCATTTCCGAGACGGGCATAGCCGGGAATCCTGACCCAGGGTTGGGTGGCGGAGAAGACGAGATCATTTTCAAAATCAAACTTCTCGGGCGCATTCACTGCTGCGGAAAATTTGGGCGAGATATCGAAGCGGACTTCTTTTTTACCCACCGGAATGTCACCACGCAGATAAAGACCGGGACCGGAACGGAAGGTATTGTTGCGGGTGGTGACGGTGTAGAAATGATTCCACTCGCTTTGCTTCGCCGTTTTCTTGAGGTGCTCCCAGGCGGGAAGGGCCTGAACAAGTCCGGCACCTTGGGCGAAGACTTCGACGTCCTTCACAACGCGCGCGCTATTCATGAGGGCGGCCCGGATGCGGGCGGGCGAATGTTCAACTTTGCTCTGCTTCGCGGCGCTCACCAGAAGGGCTCCAAGGCCGGCCACGGATGGCGAGGACATTGAGGTGCCGTGATAGCGTTGGGAATTACGAAGGGCATCGTACGCGAGAGAGGCATGGGCGCCTCCCGGCCCCATGATGTCGACTCCCAGGTCGCCATTTTTCAAAGGACCACGCGCCGAGAATTGGTAGGCGGTGCTTGGGGCTTCACTGGTCTGGCTATAGAGAACGCGGGCCATTTCCGAAGAAACATAGGCTCCCACTCCGATGACGGAGGAGGCCTCGCCTCCGGGACTCCCGAGAGTCGAGAGCGCCGGGCCACCGTTTCCAGCGGAGATGAAGGCGGTCACGCCGTATTTTTCGACGAGAAGATTGTAGATCCGGGCACCCGAGTGTTGGCCGTCCTGATACTGGCTGGCACCGCCCCAACTGGCATTCATGATATCGACACCGTATTGCGCGCAGGCCGCGACACCGCGCATTTCGCCGACGCCGGACGAACTGCCACCCAAGCGGGTATCGCCGATCTTGACCGAAAGAATTCTCGCGCCCGGGGCGACACCATCACGATGGAGAACCCCGGGGAAGTGAGCCGCGGCAATGGAAGCGACATGACTCCCGTGTGAACCGCTGACGGTGACAAGGGAGAGGAGATTCCCTTTTTCGTAAACCTGCACCGCAAAGGTCGAGGCTTCTTCTTCACCGAGGGCCCCATACTCACCAGCGACCCCAAAAGGACGGAGGATTTTTTCGTCGGCAAGGTCACCATCTTCGTCGGTATCGACAATAACATGGAACTGCCCGCCATCCGACCAGACGACGCAATCGTAAACCGGCCCGGGATCGGAAGTGGCGAAGTCCTTTTCGAGAGATTCGAGAAGTTGCTCGCGCGCGATCTCGTCCTTTTCCTTCAGTGAGAGATCCGCGGGGGCTTTTTTAAAGGCGGAACGGCCACCCTTCTCTTCCTCAGCACGACGGTCTCCGATCCGCTTGTCTTTGATGACGTTCAGCTCGCGTTGCCAGGCATCGGAGCGGAGCCGTGAAATCCGGCTGTTCACCCCGCCATGAAAAAGATCCCTGGCCCGCTTGATTCCCAGATGGAACTTCCCGGAGGGATTTTGGATTTCTTTGGGAAGGGTGAGGGTCCGCCCGGTGAGGCCTTCAAAAGTGCCCTCTTTCGATGCTGCAACGGTGTGAGATGTGTCCACATCGCCCGATCCGGTGGCATCAATGACATCAACAATCTTGCGCTCCCCGGTCGAGGTTTTCAGAAGGCCTGCGGCAGCCGGATCAACTCCGGTATCAAAGACCGCGATGACCGTTCCCCGACCATCAAACTCCGGGTGCTTTTTGAGAAACGCGAGCACGCCGGTCTCGCGTTTTGGAATCAAGGTCTCCTGCTCGGCTTTCACCGGGGACTCGCCAAACGCTGCGGAAGCAGTGATTGAGACGAGGGCAGGAGCAATCAGGGTGAGTAATCGCGGTTTCATGTTAGAAGGGTGAGGTGGTTGAAAACCTCAAGGAACCAATCAAACTTTCGGATATTTTCCAATGAAGATTAAATATCGTGATCCGCCGGATATTCCGGAGGGAAGGCCTCAAACCCCATAAGTGTCGCATATCAACTGGAAATCCCCGTAAATACGAGAGCATTTTGAGTTTCGATGAGAGGCATTTTTCGAGGTAGCATGACTGCCGACTTTCGGTAAAGTTCATCTGCATGCGTTACGCCATCGTTTCAGATATTCATGCCAATCTCCGGGCATGGGATGCGGTCATTGCGGACATTCGTTCGCAAGGCGCCGATGTGATCATTTGTCTTGGCGATGTCGTGGGCTACGGGCCCAATCCCGCTGAAGTTCTCGAAGCAGTGAGGGCTGAGACAACCCACTTTGTCTTGGGAAATCACGACGCGGCAGCGGCCGGGATGATGGACTACTCCATCTTCAATGAGCAGGCACGTCAGGCCATTGAGTGGACGATGACGGAGCTTTCACCGGAGGCGAAAGCATTTCTGGCATCGGTGCCACTGGCGGTCGAAGCCGGTGAGATTCTTTTTGTCCATGCCGAGATCGCGGAGCCCGGACGCTTTGACTACATCGATAGTGAGGAAAGGGCGCAGGAGAATTTTGCGGCCAATGAACACTTTGTCACTTTCGTGGGCCACACCCACCAGCCCAAGATCTTTGAACGTGAAGTCGACGGAACGGTAATAGAGTTACCCGACGACACCAATGCGCTCGATCATGACAAACGCTACATTGTCAATGTGGGTTCAGTGGGCGAACCCCGGAATCCGGATGATCTCAGGGCGCGCTACGTCATCTATGATTCGGAGCCGCGGGAAGTGGACTTCCGGCGGGTGGAATTTGATATCGTGGCTTATCGGGCGGATCTGGAATCGACCAATTTGGTGCTACGCCCGTACTTCCTTCGGGTTTACGAACACGTCGTTGAGGGAAGAGAGGTTGTCGATTCAAGCGGTGGTAGTTTGGTCGATATGCAGGTGGCTCACAACTCGGCGGCGCTCGTCGACCTCGGTCGGGTTTCCAATCTCGTTCACATGGGAAGTCCGACCGCACTGGCCAGTGCGAAGCCCTCACGCGCCCCGGCCATGATGCTTGGGGCAGCGGCTGTTTTGACTCTTGGGGCTCTCGGCATTTGGGCTCTTAGCTCGGACAAAGAAGAGGAAAAGAAAGCTCCTCTGATTGTCGCCAATGATGGAAAAGAGGACCCGGTTCCGAAGAAGCCCAGGAAAGATTTAGAGCAAGAACCAGCCAAGGACACTCGAATGGCCAGGGCCGAAACTCCGGTGCAGCCGAAGCCGGATCAACCCCGGACGCCGGAACCGGATGAACCTGAGATCGAGGAACCCGAGCCAATGCCGGCGCCAATTCCCGCTCCCAAGAAAAAATCCTTCGAAACAGTGTCGTGGAGAATGGACAATGGAGTTGATGGATCGCCGCTCGTCGATGTTGACGAAAACGTAAAACTCATCCCTTGGAAGGAAGGAAAAATCATTACTGCCATCGCACCAAATCCCGTCCCACTGACTCAGGAAGAAAACACTTCAGCCCTTCAGCTTGGGATTTGGCAGGAGGAGAAGGCGGGTGAAATCTTCGGACTCACCGCGAAAAAATCATTCACCTTCGAAGGATGGTTCCTCACCGAAAAACTTCGACGCCCGGTCTTCCTCCTTGGAACCAGAACCGGCAAAGAAGACAAAACCGGCTGGCACATTGACCTCCGTCCTCCTCCCCGGGGACAGCAGGAGGGACAAATGAGTTTCTACTACGATTCCGGAAGCACCCGGGTTCAGGCGCTGGCCGGGGCGGTCACAGTCGCCGATCACAAGCCCCACCACTTCGCAATCGTTTGGAATCATGAAGCCAGCAGGGAAAGCGGTGAAATGAAGCTGTATTTGGATGGGAGCGAAATCGCGGCCGCCGAACTCCCGATCTCAGAGATTGCCGAAGAACAAGCCAACCCCTTCCGGATCGGAGCCACTGGAAATCCCAGACGTTTGGCCCTTGATGAGCTCAAGTTCACCCGCCGGGTTCTCGAACCCCACGAATTCCTCATAAAAACTCCCATTCTCGGAGCCACCATGGTGAAGAGCGACCCCAATAGTCGAAGCAGTTGGGGAAACCGGGAAAACTGGAAGGATGGCAGACTTCCGGAAAGTGACGACAACATCATCATCGCCGAAGGGGTGACCGCCCAGACTCAAAACACCTCCCCGGGGGCCTACTCCGGCTCTCTGGTTCTTAAGAAAGAAGCCAAGCTAATTCTCTGGGAGGACGATAGCCTCACCGCACTCCCCGGAGCGCCATCCCTGATTGTGATGCATGAAGATTCCCAGCTGATCCTGCGAACCGGTGATGCAACTTTTGGTCCGATTGAGCTGAAAGAAGCTGCCGAGATTTGGGGAGGCGAATCTACGAACGGGCACCGCTCCGTTCGACATTTCGCGGGGGAAATTTCGGGCGAAGGCAAACTGATCATCGAAGGGGTGAACAATAACCAACTGAAGTTCGAAACGGCGAATACCTTCACCGGGGGATTTCTGGCGCGTTCTTCCCAAAGGCAGGCCTTCATGGTTTCGGGATCCGCGAACCAGGCGTTTGGAACGGGAGATGTGACCATTGATGATTATTGTTCGCTCATCCTTGAGACCCAGGTCAATGATGCCATTGCGGATGATGCTGATCTCCGCCTTGTGGGAGGGGGATACCTGAGGGTGAATGGGAGCGAGGATAGCTATAAGATATTCCTGCGCGTCGATGAAACGGTCGGGGGATTTTTTGTCGATGGCAAGGACCAGGGTCAGGGTGAATTTTCGAATGAAACACATTCCTTGATCGGTGGACCGGGAAAGATCATCGTAAAATAATTGGATCTTCGACAGTTGTGCATGACGGATTTTCTCTCTGGTCGTTAGGATCGCGTGGCCGAGTGGTGACGTAATTTGAGTTCGAGATACTCCAGATCCCGTATGCCGCATGCTTTGTGAATGATTCGTGATATCAGGTTGTTGAAGCCTTCGATCATGCCCGAAGTGAGGCCGTGTTTCACAAACCCGCAGACTCTTCTACTCTGCTTCATAAAGCCCCGTGCCAGCCTCTGAAATGGAGCCAGGCCGCTCTCTTGTGCCATCTCGCACCAGTTGGCCAGCGCTCGTTGCACCCACCCTTGATAGCGATAGTTGAAGAGTCCCCGGAATTGCCATTGAGGATCACCGTCACATATCCGTGGCCTTTGCGGACCGCTTTCTCGTCAATGAGAAGCTTCTTGAGACCATCCAACATCGGCGGTGGGGTATCGGTTTTTAGGACGATCTTGTCGTAACGCCGGACCGTATTGTCCGGGATTTCAAACATGAGTGCGACCTCTCGATTGGTGGCCATGGCAGCCCAGGCGCTGACCGATCTCATGAGACGCCACGTGGCATGGCAGGTCGGGTGGACTTCCTCCGGACAGGTCGTCACAAAGCTCACCCAGCCCCGACAACATCCCTGCACGGTCGGGAAGGTGAACATCACGACAGGACCATGCGGCATCGGGCAATCCATTACGGCACGACACCCCACCTTGTTGCGGGGAAGTGACAAATGACAGTTTGGACAACGAGGCCCCGAACGCTTGTCAAACTCAAGGTTGATTTGCGCTCCGATTTCCTCGAAGCTTAGAGCTGTAACGACATACCCCTTGAAAGGAGCCAGGGCTCTGATATTTCGGACTTTCACACCCGTTCAAAAACTGATCCCCAAGGGGTGTGCCACCTAAATTACCCTCAAATCCGTCATGCAGAGGTGTCGAAGAGCCAAACTTTTTCGAAACCCTTCCAAATTCAATCATCTCATGACAGCTCCTTCAGAACCTTCACCGCTCCTTTTTGCCTCTGTTCTCCTTGATTTCCCTGGTCACCGAACGGCTCGGCAACTTGGCAAAGCCCAGGTTTCTTCCCTCCTCCGCTTCTTCTTCAATGGTGATATCATTGTCTGGCGGAACTTCCCGGAAATCCTCTACCCCGTGGCACGGGTCGGAGTTCATGAGTTTGATTTCATCCCCAGTTCACCGATCAAAAAGAATGCCAGCCTTGCTGAGATTGCTCTCAAAGCTAAATTTCAACTCGCCGAATCTCTCACCGAGCACGCCGCACGCTATTCCTGGATCATTCTCGCGGACAGCGATGTTTTGACCCTTCGAAACTTGGACCACTTGTTCGAGAATCAGGACGCCGACCTTCTTGTTTCCCGCAAACAAGACGGCACTTTGAATGAGGGGTTTTTCGCGATCAATTCTTCACAATACCTTCGCTTTCTAGAGGCGTGGAAAGCTCCGAAAATCCTCCCCTCGCCTCGTAATCCCAATTTCCTCCAGGCCGTCATCGATACAAAGGAATTCACCTCGAACACCTTCGAGCGAGGTGAAATCGTCTCACCCTTCGCTGACGATAGCCCCATTCGGGACATCATGGAGGCCGCTGTCGCGAGCCTCGCTGGAGGCACTACGACCGAAAAAACAAAGCTCTCCTTTGCCCTCCACATGATGCGCACCTTCGGCGACGAGGACGGCGTTTTTCTCGACCTCATGGAAAGCTAAACTTCGACCTGACATGGACTTCGAAAAGACCTTCCCTTTCCGCTACTACATTAACCTCGGACGCCGCGAAGACCGGCGCACCGAGCTGGAGTATCACCTCGATCAAGTCGGCGTCACTGCGCAACGCTTTCCCGCAATCGACTCCCGTTTTTGTCGAAATTCAAGGGGATACGGAAACAAAGGCCGATACGCCCTCGCTGTCACCATCCGCTTTGCCATCCGCAAGGCCAAACAACAAAAGGCCCCGGCCCTCCTCCTCCTCGAGGACGATGCCATCCTCCACCCCAACTTCCGCGAACTCATCAGCCGCATCGACCTCCCCGACGACTGGGGCATCTTCTACCTCGGCTGCCAACACACCACCCGCCCCGTCCCTCACAGCAAAGGCCTCGTCAAAGTCACCCGCGCCCTCGATTCCCACGCCTGGGCCATCCACGAGAGCGCCTACGATGACGTCATGGCCGCCATGAACGCTTTCAACAAGCCCAAGCCCATCCACGCCCTCGCCTCCGATCAATTCGTCGCTGAACTCCAAACCAAAATCCCCACCTTCGCCTGCTATCCCAACCTCGCCTGGCAATCGATCGACGAATCCAACCTCACCGGTACCACCTACTCCCTCTACGGCAAAGTCGGAGCGCAGAGAATTCACCCTCACATCCATAAAGATCTCCTCACCGAATGCCTCGCCCCGGAGATCCTCGACAAGCCCCCAAAAATCGCCCTTCTCTTCCTCACCCGAAGCGACGTGCACCATCCCGAAATCTGGCAGGAATGGCTCGAACAATCGCCGGACAGGGTGAAAATATTCACCCACGCCAAGAACCCCGAAGAACTCCCCGGAGGCTTCCTCGACGGCACCCAAATCGAA
This sequence comes from uncultured Verrucomicrobiales bacterium, assembly GCA_937916505.1. Taxonomy (GTDB): domain Bacteria; phylum Verrucomicrobiota; class Verrucomicrobiia; order Verrucomicrobiales; family Akkermansiaceae; genus SW10. Next base: position 15,050 of record CALFSW010000181.1, read on the forward strand.
GACCACCATGAAACCTCCTGGGGCGACATCTCTCTCGTCAAAGCCTCCCTTGCCCTTCTCAAAGCCGCCCTGCAAGACGAAACCCTCACCCACTTCGCCCTTGTCTCCGAATCTTGCGTTCCCGTTCAATCCCTCAAACGAATCCTCCTCCGCCTCACCCACGACAAACGAACCCGCTTCGGCTTTCGCGACTGGGGAAAAGCCAGTGAAGCCTCCCACCACCGCTCCAGATTGGCTCCAGAGATCCCGCAAGCCTGCTGGCGCTTCCATCAACAATGGTGGCTCCTCGACCTCGCAGCCGCCGTCATGATCAACCGCCACGACCAAACCCAAAAGTTTGCCAAAATGTTCGCGCCTGACGAAGGATACTTTGGCACCGCCTTGATGATGGAAGGCTATCCCGTCGATGACATTGTTAACGACAAAGACCTCACCTGGACCCACTGGCAAAAAGACGCTGGCAGCCCCGCGAGCCACCCTATCATTTTGTCCGAGCACCTCAGTGAAATTCTCGACAGCGACGCTTTTTTCGCTCGAAAATTCCCCAAGGGAGCAGATATCGGAAAATATGGGCTGCATCTCGAATAGCCGCTCCATCGCAGCCCGAATCTGAACTGCAGCAACAGAAAAAACCCCCTGGTACCATTTATTCACCGTCCGAAGCAGGCGGGCGAGCCCGTTAGGGCTTGCGCTCGCCTGACTGCTTCGGCGGATTTCTCGAGGGT
>CALFSW010000182.1 GCA_937916505.1 uncultured Verrucomicrobiales bacterium
AGACTTAAGTATGCTCCCGCGGGTCGGATCGGGGGCGACCGGTGTCTTGGCATACATTCTCAAGCCGTCGCGTGAAAGCGCCAGGCTCTCCTGCGCTCTCAATGCGGTCTTTGCAGGTCGACTGGACCAGATCTGGGCTGTTCGCTGGCGGCTTCGTTGGTTCCATCTGTTGACCAGATTGCAGGAGAAAATTCCCCTGGTTCCACGCGAAGATATACGCTGATTGCCAATGTTGGAAATTGTGGGGATTTTTCGACCGCGGTGACCCTTGTCATCCGCCTACTGCTCTGCCCGCTGATAGATCTCCGCAAGCGCAAGCGCGATGCGCTCCACTTCAGCAAAATATTTCTCCTCCTTCATCGATTCTTTTCGCGCGCGCAATGCGAACAGCTCAAGCTCCAACCCATCACGTTGCCGGCGTAGTTCGTCAGACAGGTTGCGCTCAGCCTTACTCGATACCAAGTGCCATTGCTGCGCCCGCAAGCCGTCTGGCACGGTGCCATCTTTCGTGGATTTAACGGCGCGCGTGCCACGGAAAAAATCGGCAGGTGTGCCGAGCCCGTCACCGTTATCATCGACGAGCGCCTGCTCGGTGACGATGCGTCCTTCTTTTTCGTAGAATTCTTTTACTTGTTTGGTAGCCGAAAGAAAGGCTTCCAGAAGCGAAGTTGCGCCATCCTGATCGATATCGGCGTCTGGCGAGTTGATCGATTCGGCGAGGTATAGCCCGAAGCGTGCGTAAGAATCTTCGGTCCCGCTTTTGGTGGCGGTCATCACGATGCGACCTTCTTTCGAAAGCGCTTTGATGTAGGGTGCGCTCGAAGCGGAGGTGTTGATGACGGCGATGGGCCTCTTGCTGCCATCGAGCCACTTGGCGAGCATCGAGGCGCTTAGATCCTCACCGCGCAGATTGAATTTAGCCTCCCGACTGTCGAAGGTGCCGTGGCCGATGAGGACGATCCACAGCGGTTTCGATTCCTTTTTCGCCAGCGATCCTAATTTCTTTTCGAGCTGTTGGAGGTCGCTCGTTTTTCCTGCTTCCTCCCGTCCAATCCGCGTCACTGTGGCTTCGCCTTTCTTCGCTGCCATCTCCCAGGTATCCGCTGACTTTGTGAAGGCCTTGCCGAATTCCGGTGTCCCCGGTGCTCCGACAACGATCACGATATCGCTGCCCAATGTCGCGCATGGGAACCACAATAATAAAAAGAGCTGGAGCAGTTTGTTCATCATGCCATTCCTGATTGTCTTCTGAGAATCCATTCCGCTGCAAAGCAAGCTAGCACTAACAAAAATACCAGCGGAGTGTGCCAAAGTGATCGCGACCAGGTGCGGGTCTCGGGTGCTTCCATCTTCGGAAGGCGGGCGGCGAATTTGTCGAGTTGGTCTGGCTCAAGAACTTCTCCTCCGGTGCTTTCCGCGATCTTTTTAAGCAGGTCTCGATCTGGTTTGAGTCGTCTGAACTCGTCTGCAGCCCCATTGGCAGCCCATCCTTCGATGGCTTTTCCGATCTCTTTGCCGGACGCGTCTTCAGCCCGGGCGACTATGGTGGTGGCACCTGATTCGTGGGGCACAAATGTCACTTCAAATACTCCGGGTTCAGTGTCCGACGCTGTTGCGGTGAGTTTGATCGAATCTTCGTCGTCGGATTTTGCTCCTGCGATCTCCAACTTAACGCGGGCATCGACCATTGGCTCAAATTCTTTGTCACGAACTTCGATGCGCGCCTTCACTGCACCATCGCCAGCGGACTCTAGTTCCAATGAAACCCGCTCGGGCACATCGGCAATCAGCCATCGGACGAGCTGGCGCCATGCTTTTTCCATATCCGGACGATTCTCGGGAATGGTGAAGCCCCAACGCCAGAAGTCTGCGAGCATCAGAGAGCTGACCCGGCCATTTCCGAATCGCTGGGCGGCGAGGGCAGGGCGGCGCGTTCCCTGATCTTCGACATACGCCAGGACGGTCGCGCCCGGCTTGATAGCAGCAATGCGATTGAGCGATTTGAAAGGGGACATCGTGGCGATGCGTTCGCGTTCATCGGGCTCGCTTTCGCGGAGTCGCATCCATGGCGAAAGCCAACCGTCGCGAGTCAGGTCGAGCTTTAACCCGGATCCGATAGGACCGCCGGGGCTGCCGAGGTGCACGGGAAGCATCTTGCCGATAGGGGACTTGTCGTATCCACCGTGTGCCAGACTTTCGGCGCCGCCCAACATCAACAGGCTGCCACCGCGGCGCGAGACAAAAGTGTGGAGGAGATCCATCTGATCAACGCTGAAGAATGAGCGTTCGAGATCGTCGATGATGACGGCCCGGTATTCAAACAGGTCCTCCGGTTTGCGAGGGAATCCCGACGAGAATTCGTGTTCGTCACGGGGGTTGAGACGGACGATGACCGGCTGGTCGGTATCGGTGGTGTCGTCGTTTGGATCAAGTCCCTGAAACAACTGGTTCGAAGCATCGCCATCGCGGCCGCGCCACTGGAACTTTGGTTCGCGACGCGCAACGCGGATTAGTCCGACGAGATCGACTTCGTCGTCTTCGGAGAGCGCACGATTGAGAAATTTGTATTCCCAGTTCGGACGACCGCACACATAGAGAACGCGATACGGCCCGCTGCCACGGTTGAGTGTGACCAGGCGTGAATTGTTGACGAGAGTTGCTTCCTCATCTTCGTCATTTTCGGCTGCGATCTCGATTCGATAGAAATGCACTCCACCGGTCGGCGGGCGGTGCAAAAAACGCATCGAGCGCGCATCCGAATGGGAAGTAGGAGAGAACTGCTGCGTCTGGATTTCGTCGCCAGCCGAATCGAGCAGCCGGACGGTGATTTTTTTATCGGCGTAACCTTGCGCCTGCACATCCGCGCGAATGGTGACGGGAGAATCTTCGAAGGAAGTCTGCGATACCGCTGCTGCGCGGATACCGAGATCGAACTCGGGAGCCTCGTCACCCATCACGACCGGAAACACCGGAGGCAGACCTCCAAGGGCAGAGAAGTCGATCTTATCAGTCGAATTGCCATCGGAAAGCAATATTACGGCAGCAACCGGACGACCGGCAAAGCGCCGTTGGATGCTGTCCAGAGAGGTTCCGATGGCCGAGCAGTCACCGGAGAAATCGAGCGACTGGAATTCGCCGACCCGTCGTAGTCGGGAATCGAGTGAAAAGCGGCGCAGGGCAAAAGTATCCCCGATGGTCGAAAGCCACTCCGCTTCTTCGCCTTGCGAATTTTTGAGAAGCTCTGCCAACTCCTCGGCGCGGCTTTGTTTACCTCCTTGGTCGCGAATTTGCATCCCGAGACTGTTGTCCACGATCACCGCAACGAGGTTTGCTCCGGGATCGGCCTCTTCACCGACGAGCGATGGTTCCGCGAGACAGAGTGCCAATAAAGCGAGTGCAACAATGCGCAAGATGACCGGTGCGATTGTGCGAGCCGTAAATTTAGTGACCCGGCGGCGATAGCCATGGATACACCAGATCGAACCGATCACTGCCAGCGTCGCACCGATCCAAGCGATGTAGCCACCGTTGAAAACGATCGCGGCTATTGTTTCCATACCAATCATTTTCCGCTGCCAAGTTGTTCGTAGTATCGCCGCACGAGCTCTTCAAATTCGCTCGGGACGGGATCGCGGTCGAGGGGCAGTCGTGCGTCCGGTTTCTCGCGCTTGGCGAGTTCTTCATCGATTCGTTCACGTAGTTCGGCAAGCGGTTTGGTGACCTGCTCGTCGACCAGCCCCCATTGCGGTACTTTGCTGTGACGGTTGAAGTCGCGACGGATGTCGCGTGCCCGGCCACGCACTCGCGCGACGTCCCGTTGTAAGTCTTCGTCGTCCAACATCTCTTCGACATCACGCAATCGATCGGACCACTCACGGAAGTTTTCACCAAAGAGGGGAGACTCGACAGCCTCAGGACCAAGGTTCTCTTGTCCGCCCTCCCAGCCGTCAAAAAAGTTTCCGCCTCCTCTAGT
>CALFSW010000183.1 GCA_937916505.1 uncultured Verrucomicrobiales bacterium
AGGCGAAATTGAGACTACCGGAGGTAGCCTTTATTCTTAACCTGACGCGAATGGGTGGTTTGCTGAACAGGCTCGGCAAGGATGGGCTCCGGGATCTGAAGCGGCTCGTCCTGAAAATATCGTCTGTCGGCAGCGAAGGTGAGGAGGAAGAAGGCGATGAGGGCGAGAAGGATGGCCAGCACGAGATGCGGGCGGTGGCTGAGATGTTGAAAAGCGCTCATGACCATGACACGGTAGGGGAGATTCCCGCTTGATCTCTGCGGCCTTTGCTCGGGACTGTGCGTTTCTTGCTCGAAAGGATTGGGGACGAGCGGGATGAAAGCGGCCTTAAATGGAGTGCCGGGTTTGAGTGTTCTCGATGGATGGTGGATCGAGGGACATCTTGAGGGGGGAACCGGGTGGGCCATTGAGAGTCAGGGGGGAGACGCGAACTCACTTTATGAGAAATTGGAATGGGAGATCGCGCCGATGTATCGCGAGCGAAGAGATGATTTCATTTCGGTGATGAGACATGCGATTGCGCTTAATGGCTCATTTTTTAATACCCCACGGATGCTGCTTCAGTATCTGAACCGGGCCTATTTTTTATGACCCGGCGAAAGACCTTATTTGCCGGGAGAGAGTAGTTGGGGGCTTGGAACGGGTGCCTGAAGAAATTCCCTATTCCCATAGGTGGGAGTTGGGTGGGTGGGTGGGAAAGTGTCTCATGGACGATTCTTGAGATCGCGGGCATTATTTTAGTGATGAAAAATATAAGATCTTCTTCTTCGAGAGGTATCTCCACGGTGCATCTTGATCGGATTCGCTTGTGCTCTTTATTTTCGATCTACTCGCAGGCATTTCAAGTAGGGACAGGGTATGAGTTGAAACTGGTGGGAACGATTGAGGATCGTGAGAGAGGGGTTCCGGTGATGATTGGTCGAAACGTGGCCTTTTATCTGGTGTCGGAGGACGGTTGCTTCGAGGAAGAGCCCCGACTGAAGGGCCTTCTCAGGGCTTTTGCCATCCAGTTGGGCGATGAGGCAAACCGCGCGATTTTGGAGTCCGGTGTGGCCGAACCGCAGTGTCTGGAAAAGGCGAAAAAATACATCGCCCAACACGGAACGGAAAAAATTTATCTGAACGAGGTGGCGGAGGCCGTTGGGGTTTGTTCGTTTCAAATCTGTCGGCTCTTTAAGAGGCACCTGGGGATGACCATGACGGAATATGTCAGCAGACATCGCGTCGAGCGCGCTCGAAGAAAGTTGGAGAATCCAGATATCCCGATTGCGATGATTTCCAGGGAGGTCGGGTTTACTTCTTCGTCCCAGTTCAACCGAAATTTTCGACAGTATGCCGGTGTGACTCCGACCCAATATCGCGCGGATTTGAATAAACTTGAGCATTGCCAGGTTATGCAAGCCTGAGTTATGACATATCTCGGTGAAGGCGAAATATCTAAACTCGATCAATTCTATACGAGCTGAGTTGGGGATATCCTGTGAAGCAATCCGCGAATTTAAGACGGCTCTTGATGAGCACGCAATCGTGGCAAGCATGGATGCGCAGGGGGAAATCACCTACGTCAACGAAAGATTCTGTCGCGTCTCCCAATATACCGAGGACGAGCTCTTGGGACAGGATCATCGGATCTTGAATTCAAACCATCATTCCGAGAGCTTTATCAAAGATCTCAGGGAGACGATTCAATCAGGTCGGGTATGGCGCGGGGAGATCAGGAATCGAAGGAAGGATGGTTCTTATTTCTGGGTTGCCACCACGATCGTTCCCTTCATGGATGAAGGCGGCGTAGCAGAGCGATATATTGCGATTGGTTCGAACATCACTGTCAGTAAAGAACTTGAAGCGCAGCTTGTGGAGATTTCAGAGAAGGAACGAATCCGGATCGGGCAGGATTTGCACGACGATCTTTGCCAACGGCTGGCGGCATTAAAGTTGGCCTGTGGAACCGCGGCACGGAATCTGGAGAGGGACGGAAATGAACAGGCCGGGATGCTTCGGAAAATTGAGACGGAGATGGGAGAAGCCACGGCTATGAGCCGGACGATTGCGGGGGGACTCTCACCTTTGAGTCTCAAAGGGAAAGGGTTGATGGCATCACTCGACAAGCTGGTGGAAGGGATCGAAGGTCGTTTTGGAATCCCTTGTCGTTTCGATTGTCCGATCCCGGTTGCGGTGGGAAATCCGAAGAGTGCCTCACATGTCTTCCGGATCGCGCAGGAGCTCATGAATAATTCCGCGAAGCATGCCCACCCGACGCACATTCTTTTAGGGCTTTATCCGGCGGGGGGAGGGTTCAAGATCGAGGTCGTTAACGATGGGATTCCCTTCCATGATCCGGGGAAGGACGGGGGAGGAATGGGGCTTCACTTTATGCGATCCCGGGCTGATTCGATTGGTGCGTCGCTTGAATTCATCCAGGGGAAGCTTCCCGATGGTGGGACCCGGGTGATTTGCCTGGTGCCCGACAGGAGGGAAACGAAAATCACTTTGTCAGAGAACGATGGCTATGAATGTTGCTGGACGGCGGGTGATGCCGTGGAGGCCATGACCCGGCTGGAGAAAAAACGACCAGATCTCCTCATCGTTGATATGACGTTGCCGGGACGCAATGGCCTGGAGCTGATCAAAGACGGGCTTTCGGTCGCGATGGGGATGCCGATTTTGGTGGTCTCAATGCACGACGAAACCCTCTATGCCCAAAGGGTTCTGAGAGCCGGGGCAAAGGGTTACCTTATGAAGGATGCTTCCAGAGACTTGCTGGTAGAGGCGATTCGGCGCGTGGCAGAAGGCGGGATCTGGGTGAGTTCTGCGATGTCAAAAATGATCATTCAGGCCTTTTCGGGGCATGGCGGCAGCGATGCCGTGGAAGGGGTCCATCGATTGACGGATCGTGAGTTTGAAATCTTCCAGCTCATCGGTGAGGGAAAGTCGAAGGGGGTGATTTCCGCCATGCTCAATATCAGTACGAAGACGGTTGATGTGCACAAGGCACACATTCGGGAAAAACTGGAAATGGAAGATGCGGCAGCGGTTTTGAGCTATGCGGTCCGGTGGGTGGAAATGCGCAGATTGAAACCAAAGTGAGTGGGGCGGAGTGACGATCCGCAGTGTTCACAAGAGCCGAAGGTGTGATTATTGAGTGTGTCGAGCGCGCGACTGGTGCGTTTGGCGGGTTGAGAGTGCTGTGGTGCCGGGTTAAGAGACTGAAGGGACATTTTCACAGCAAAGCAGCCGGGAAATAGAGATGACAGGGACGGACCATGCCATGGGTTGCCGCTTTGCCGCTAACGCAAAAGTTCGCGGAGGGCTCTGAGTTCTTTCTCCTGGGCATCGAGGTTGTCGAGGAGGGTGACGATGTAGCGGAGGGTTCTCAGGCTGGTGTTTTCGTGGTCACGGAGGTAGGCGATGTGCCGGAGGCGGGCGATGCCGGACTGATCGAAGTAGATCTCTCCAGTGCTTCCTGTGAAGCCATGAACGAGGTGGGCCCGGAGGAATTCTTCGATCATTTCGGGGTGGAGGCCGCAGAGCTCGGAGGCTTCGCCGAGGTCGGAGAGGAGGGTGTCGAGTGCGGAGGATTCGCGGACACAGGTGAGTTGATAATGGCGGGTCATGGGTGGTTTGGGCTTGAGTTAGCGGGCGCGAGCATTGAAGGAAGACGCTTTGGCGAGAGCTTCCCAGTGGAGTTTCTCTTCCGGAGAGATTTCGTCAGGAATGGCGATGCGGATGACGGCGTAAAGGTGGCCGCCGGGGAGGCCGCGATCCTTGATGCGGAGCTCGGTGCCGTGGTCGGTGAGGGGGGGGATCTTAATGCGAACATCGCCGGTGAGGGAGCGGACGGGCACTTCTGCTCCGAGAACCGCTTCCCAAGGGGCAAGTGCGAGATCGTAGTAGAGATCGGAGCCGGAAACGCGGAAGTCAGGGTGTTTCTCAAGACGAACGTGGAGGAAGAGGTCACCGGATTTTCCGCCATTGTATCCGGGGTTCCCGAGGCCGGCGCAGCGGATGAGCTGGCCTTCGGTGATGCCTTTTGGGATGCGAATTTTTGATGTCTTGAGTTCGCTCTGCCCGGTGGCGCGATTGAGCTGCTGCATTTGCAGGGATCGCTCGGTGCCGTTGAGGGCTTCCTCGAGGCTGACGAGGATATCGGCATGGGCATCCTGGCCCGGGAAGGGAACGTCGCGGCGGCTAGGATCGCCACCGAAGCCATGGGCGTCGCCGGGCCCGGGGCGCGCGCCTGCTCCGAACATCTGCTCAAAAAAGTCGCTGAAGCCGGTGCCGGAGTATTGGTGTTCGTAGTTTCCTCCGCCTCCGGGGCGCGGGCCGTCCTGCCAGTTTGGGCCAAGGGTGTCGTATTTCTTTCGTTTTTCGGGATCGCCGAGGACTTCGTAGGCTTCGTTGAGTTCTTTGAATTTGTCCTCGGCGGTTGATTTGTCCTCGGCGACATCGGGATGGTATTTACGGGCGAGCTTGCGGAAGGCCTTGCGAATGATGTTATGGTCGGCGTTCTTATCGACGCCGAGAATTTCATAGTAGTCGCGGAAGTTCATGAAGGTCTATACTGCGGATTCGTGTTCCTTTTGACAATCGCAGCAGAGAGAGACGGAGGGCTTGGCCTCCAGGCGGGGCTCGGGAATCGCACAACTGCAACCAACGCACATACCATAGCTTCCGTTTTCGATTTTCACGAGAGCGAGTTCGATTTTTTCGAGGAGGTTCGCTTCGCTTTCGGTGAGGGGGTCGAGAACTTCATCGGTGGTTTCATCGATCTCGTCGGCCTGTTGGTGAAGGCATTCGATCACGGCTTGCTGCTCGGAGAGAAGAAGTTTTTTAAAGTGGGCAAGTTGGCTGGTTTTCATGCGGTGTTTGGGTTGTTTGGAGTGGTGGTGTCGTAGAGTCTTTCGGCTGCGGTGAGCTGGTGGCAGCCCCTGACGAAGTTCCCGGGCTCGAAGGCGAAGGCATCGATGCCAACGCCGAAGAGGTAGTCCATGATCTCAGGGCGATGATCCTTCAGGAGTCCAAAAACGGTGACCTTTCTGCCGCTCCGGTGAGCCTCATCAACGAGGGTTCGCAGGGCTTCCATGACGGCGGGGTCGGCGTGATCGAAGGTGTCGCCGGCGGCAGGGGCTTCCGGGTCGATGCTCAAGATCATCTGGGCCAAGGTATCGAGATCGATATCAAGTCGGTCGAAGAGGGTCATAAATTCGTGACAGAGCACGATGTTGGACGGGACCTCGGCGATGAGGTGAATTTCAAGGCCGTCTTTCCCACGATGGAGTCCATGGTCTTGCAGGATTCCGAGGGTCTCTCTTGCTCCCCGCAAGGAACGGCAGAAAGGAACGGCGAGGGCGATGTTGGTGAATCCCATTTGGTATCGCGCTTGGTTCAGGGCCCGGCATTCCAGCGCGAAAGCCTCGCGGTAGTCAGGACTTAGGTAGCGGGCGACACCCCGTCGACCCAGTTTTGGATTGTCCTCAAGCGGCTCAAAGATCCCTCGATCCAGGAGGTGATTAAAGCGATCGGAAGTGAAGTCATTGAGCCTGATGACGGCTGGCTTGGGAAAAGAAACCGCCGCGATACGGGCGATGCCGCGCGCGAGTTGGTCGATGTAGAAGTCCTCACGGAATTCGAAGGGAGCAGTGAGTTGATCAATTTTGAGGCGGAGCTGCTCGTCGGTGATTTCGTCATAGCGGAGAAGAGCCATGGGATGCACTCCGATGTCGTTGGTGATGATGGCTTCAATCGAGGCCATGCCAATCCCTTCTGCGGGAAGTTGCCACCAACGGAGGGCTTCGGCAGGGCTGCCGACGGAGAGATTCCGTCCAATGCGGGAATTCGCAACATCGTCGGTATTGATGATGGAACGCCGGAGCGGTGGGTGGTTGCGCCAGACAGTTCCTCTTCCGGGCTGCGAACAGTCGAGGGTGATTTTTTGAGCGGCATTGAGCTGGTGAGTGGCGTGTGTGGTGCCGAGGATGGCGGGGATTTTGAGATTCCGGCAGAGGGTGGCGGCTTGGCAGGCCCGACCGCCGAGATCGGTGATGAGTCCCGAGGCATTTTCGAGGAGAGGAAGCCAGGCCTCATCGATTTGGCGGGTCACCAAGATGGTGCCGACTTGAAAAGAGTCTTGATCCGAGAGATCGCTGACAAGAGAGACTTCTCCATGAACAAGGCCCGATCCGATAGCGCTTCCCTGGAGAATTGAGTGGGTGTTGCCGGCCTCGATCTCATGAACGATGAGCGGGTCCAAGCGCCCGGGCAGGGGGGAGGTGAGTTTTTCGGCGGAGGTGAGATTGAACTCATCGGAACCGGCATGGTATTTCCATTCGATTTCCAGAGGAACCTTGGCATGTTCTTCGGCAGACATCGCCAGAGTTGCGAGTGCGATGATCTGCTGCGTTGTGAGGGCATGGTGATGCTGGTGCGGGTGATCTGTCATTACCTGGTTGGCCGGTGAGCCGGGATCGCTGGTGCAAAGCTCACTGACTTGCTTCGACCCTGCGATTTTTTCAACAACGGGATCTTTGTCTTTTTGGTTGATGAAGGGTTTAAAGACCCGGTATTCATCCGGGCAGACGGCTCCTCGAAACACGGTATGATTGATGCCGTAGGCGGCATTGATGATCATGAAATCCGGGAATCCCGAGTCGGGATCCCGGGTGATCAGGGTGCCGGAGGCATTCGAAGCCGTCTCTTTGACCGGCGCAGGATCTTCAGTTTCTTGGGTTTTGAGCGTGATTCTCACGATAATTGCGGGTTTGATTGATGGACACACTCTAGGAGGCCTCGGCGATGGGGGCTCCGCATGGCTTGCCCTCTTTACCGCCTAAC
>CALFSW010000184.1 GCA_937916505.1 uncultured Verrucomicrobiales bacterium
CTCCGTTCCCAAGGACCATAGAAAATTAAATCACAAACCCAAACCCGACCACTGCGTTGCAGTCCGGGATGAGAAACCGCGCCAGCCGGCTCCAGTCCTCGATAGACGTTCTGGGTTAGGAAAAGTCACCGCCGCTTGATCACGGCAACAACGACACCGAGCACCCGTGCCTAGACTGAATCAAAGGAGTCACCCCGGTGAATAAAGACCCTCTTGGATAGGCCTCGAAAGAAGCAGCCCACGAATAGCAGCATACCAAGCCATAGGCGAACCTGCTGATCACCACTGATCAACCCGCCACCTCTCATCCCGGACTTCAGCACATTGCAAGGAGCTGAAAACTCATCTATCAAAAGATGAATAAATTCTCATATTGCCCATTGACTAACTGGCAGCCATAGCAACGTTTGAGATCTGCCACAGGCTAACGGCAGCGCCACTTAGACTTCACGTTTAATGGTTGGATTAACATGTCTCTTGTCGCCTTCGGAGCGCCGCGGACAACCTGTTGGTAGCCATGCTTTGCTCAGCCTTTGGGTTCGGTCAGTGGCCGATCCGGCTTAGAACCATGCCCCTGAATCGCTTCTGGTCAATTACCAAAATTGAACCGGGCTCACTGGGATAGGCATTCAGGTATATAGTTTCCGGATCAGAAACAGTTGTCACTTCTTCCCCTGGCAAGAGAGCTGGCGACAGAGTGAGGCGGCGGTCAAAACCCCCTTTCTCCCCCATGTATGACGCCAAACCCCTGTTTCCACGACCCTTCCGCCAAAAGCAAATCCCTAGCAACCAACTGACCTGAGAGCGAGCGTGGATTTGGGGGTGATCGTTGAACTGTTACAGCACTTTCAACTTCGCGGCGGATCAAGAGTGGTCATGCAACTGCTTGTTAGGTACCCTTTCACGCGTTGTTGGGTGCCCCCTGGCAATCCCTGCGCCCTCCGGGAAGGCATAGAACGCCGCGACCCAGGTCTTCTTCCCTGCGAAAGTGCCGACCACGAAACGCACGTAGCGGGTGGTGATCCCCCCAACGGTTTCCTCCCGCACTACTTCGACCTCCAACGGTTCCGCGCGCGCATCGAATTCCGCCCAGGTCTCGGTGACGGTCTGGGGAACCGCCTCCGCGGCGCCGCCGGTGATGGGCTGCCAGAGAAATGCAGCGAGCAGAAAAACAATCGATCTCATATGGGCTTGCCGGTCAGCGATCTCATCGTGCCCTGCATTGACGCTGTCGTACAGAGACTATCCCTCCTCGATGCGAAAGAACAGTTTCTCTTTATCTGCCAGAGACTGGTCGGCGAGATCAAATGTCACGGTAATCAAGTCGCCGTCGTCTGGATTCTCGTCATTCGCCGTGCTGAGGTCGTCGTTCAGATCCGTACCCCAATCCTTCATGTCCGTCGAAACAAATGCCGCGTAGACTTCGGCTGATGTCGTCCTCCATGTCAGAGTTACGGTAGCGGCATCCGGGTTGTAATCGATCTCGGTGATCGCGAAGAGGCCGGGGGGGGCTTCGAACTTCAACACCAACCGGACCTCGACCGGGTCGAAACTCAGGGTGGCATCCAGACCGCTGTCCCCTGTCATCACATTGACCCTCGCATTGGCGAAATCACCCACCATGGTCGTGGAGGTGTAGTCCGCCAGTGTCACGACCGTGCCGTTATTGATGTCGTAGTTGGAAACGTCGATGTTGTAGGTGACATCGGACCAGCTGGCATTATTCCCACTGAACAATCCGCCAGCCATCAGCGTCGTGAATCCGGTTGGGGACAAGGTGTAGCCGAAGGTGTTCGTGCCCTTGTGCTCGAAGTGCAATCCCGGATTCGCGAACGAAGCCCCGTCGATGAAATTGATCGTGGCGTTCTGCGTATCGAGAAACGTCATGGATGGCCCGAGACTGCCTGAAATTTCTATGTTGGAACCACCCCCGGTACCGCCGATACGCAGCACCCCTGCCTTGTCCAGCGTCCCGTCGATCCGGAGATTGTTTTGCCACAGGTCGGTGGTGGCGTCCAGGGTCACGCTGGTGCCCGCTTCGATGGTCAGGGAAGAGAACACATTGGTGGCTCCAGTGACGGCTGCATTCGAGCCGACCACGACTTGCTCGCCAGCGTCTGGGACGCCATCCGGATCCCAGTTGGTGGCGCTACCCCACGAATTGTCCGCCGCTTCGCCGTCCCATGTCTTTGGTTTGAGCACCAGCACGATGGATTTTGCCCCCTCATTCCAATGCAGGGCCGCGTCTGGAAAACTGCCTGGGTTGATGACATTGAGACCGCCCGCGCCCTGAAAGATCAAGTCCGTCATGCCGGTGGCGTCTGCGTGGTAGTCCACCAGAGTGATGGCTCCACCATCTCCAGTGTAGTCTGTCATATCGACGTTGTAGGTCGCGTCGGCGATGGTCGCCCCGCCGCCGATAAAGAACCTGTTTGGAGTCAGCGTCTTGAATCCGGTGGCGCCGAGTTTGAAATTGAAGACATTCATCCCCTTGTTCTCCCAAGCTTCCATCGTGGCACTTGCTCCATCGGCGAAAGTGATTTCAGAATCGTTGAAATCCCAGAACCCTGATCCGGAGAGAGAGCCGGTTGAGGCGACATTGATCTTCGCACCGTTGGTTCGGATCACGCCGCCTGTCTGATCGAGCGTCCCGGCGATATCGAGAGTCATTAATCCAGGCAACGACTCTTCGACGCGATTGTAGTTCACCGTAATGCCTTCCCCGATCGTGACGTCGTCTCCTTCGCCCGGCTCGATGTCATTGCTCCAGTTGAGGCCGGTGGTCCAGTTGCTATCGGCGCCAGCACCGTCCCAACTGACCGTCTCCGCGGCGGCGGGCGCGAGGATGGATAGTATGGCGAGAAGCGCCGAGAGAGAATACTTACGTTTCATTTTGTGTGTTTTGGGTGTTGGGGGTCATGACCCTGAAGCGGTCAAAGCGCGACTTCAGACGGTCGAGGGTCGAGGGATTCTGCAGGCGTCTCTAAGATGCCAGACCCCAGTGATTCGGGTATCCTCCTTTTGGAGGACGGTTCCCTGCTTGTGCCCCCGACATTGATGATCGCCCTCCTGTCGTCTTATCCACGGAAGTTCAGAGTCGCGAATAGGCGGATCCGGGCTAGTTCCGAACTCGGTAGAAATCCTTCCCATCCATCTCGGGATCGACGTCGATGGCGTCGATCGTGAGCGTGTTGGCCCCTGGGGTGGAGGGCACGTCGCTAAAGCTGCCGGGGGCGAGGTCCTTCGATTGCTGGACTGTCAGCCCAACCACGGATCCGTCTAGAGTGAGCACGACGTCTCCGCTGACTTCGAGTGCGATGTCGATGATGCTCGGAACTGGACGGAGGGCGGCGAATATCTGATCGGCCAATACCTGTTCCCCGTCACCGTTGGGATGGATGCCGTCATAGAGCAGCCCGGGTGGGGAGTTGAATAGTGGGAATATGTCTACGTAGCTTACCGTGGAAGTCGCGGTAGTTTCGGTGGTCGCAAGCGTCGCCAAGAGGTTGTTGATCTCCTGGTATCTGCCATTTCTCACATCAGGAGTGGTCCCACCACCAGTGAAGCGGGGGATGATGGAAACGAGCAAGATGCGGACGTCTGGGTTACCGTTCGCACCGATGTCACCTTGAAGGTTGTCGACGATGGTGCCAATCCGATCACGCACGGTCGCGGCGGAGACATTGAGATTCACTGGAACGTCGTTGCAGCCGCAAAAGATGATGGCGGTATCAGGCGTGTCGCCTTGGCTCTTGAGGTTTCCTAGGTAGGTGGTGGCACTTGAAGCGCGCTCCTGGGCACTGAACCCCCAGATGGCCTCATGACGATTAACAAATGCCTGCCCATTGTAATCGGGATAGACGGAAGCGCCGCTGTGGTTTGCAGTGCGGGTGCCGACAAACTCATGCGCCACGTTGGCATCGACGAGGTGTTTCCAGAATGCGTAACGCCACGACCAATTTCCGTCGCCCGCTGTGCGGAGGGCGTTCGCCTCGGTGATCGAATCTCCGATACACACGATCTTGCCGAGGCTGAGGACTGAGGATTGAACCGTGATGTCGATCACGGTCGACGGTGAATCCGGGTCATCGGAAGCAATCGTCAGCGTGGCATTGTAGGAGCGGTTCCCGTCAGTTGGATCAAAGGTAAATCTGATCGCGCCACTTCCTCGGGCGGCGACCGGCGTGGTGAACGAGTCGATGCTGAAATAGGAAGCATCAGCCCCACCTGGCGTGATCGACGTGACCCTGACTGGTCCGCCAGTCCCGGAGTTGTTATACGCGATCTGGAATGATTCGGGGGTGCCGTCGTTGCTGAAGAGGAAGCTTGGATCGATTGCGAGATTCGGATCCGGATTACCGCTGACGGTTTTTAGTGAAAAAGCTTCGAAAGAAAGGACGTTGTTGGAACCGCCGTTTTTGACGAGATCGACGGTTAGGGTATCGGCTCCGTCCGTGACGAAATCCACGGTGTATTCGTATTTTTCGAGAGCATTGGGAGCGTATGTCCCGACGGCGGTATCTGAAACGCCGCCCGTTGCCAGGGAGGCGGTAGCGTCGAGGTTGACGTCAAACGTCGTCGTGTAATACTTCAATTGATACGCTCCTGCGGTGGCAACATCGATCGTGAGTCGAACTCCGTCCCCGTTGCTGTGCAACTCAGCACGGGCGCCTTGGGTAACGTTGGAGCCCATGGTGGTAGGCGTCCCATTAGTCCAGTTGTAGCTGTTCTGAGGATTGGGAAAGATCAACCATGTGTCGGTGGCGGCTCCTAGCAGAGAAAGAACGTCGAATTCTGAACCTCCGTCCATACGGTTGGTCAGGCTCCTGTTGGTGTTCTGCCAGATGCCCCAGTCCGTATCGCCATCGGCGGTGAGATCGATGGCGGTGGTTCCGGTGCCGACACTCGTACTTTGGGCGACGGTCGCGGTGATGTTGGCCGCAGGTAGGGGGAGTGCGGCTAGAATGTAGAAGAAGGGGCGGAGAATTTGCATCGGCTGAGGGTAATGGACGCGGATTGCGTCTGAGGAGATCCGCGCTCTTTGTTGATTGAGTTGGATGGTGTTCTAGCGACGCCGGCGCGAAAACAACCCAAGCATCCCCAGTCCTAGCAGGGCTAGCGACGATGGTTCGGGGATGGTGCTGGTGCTAAGGGTAAACGCCTCGACAGCGAGGATGTTGAGGCCGCCCCCGCTTCTGACGACGTCAAGATTCAGAGTGTCGGCTCCGTCCGTCGCGAAATCCACGGTGTATTCGTATTTTTCGAGACTATTGGGAACGTAGCTCCCAATGGCAGTGTCAGAAACTCCACCCGTTACCAGCGAGGCGGTCGCATCGAGGTTGACGTCAAAGGTCGTCGTGTAGAATTTAAGCTGATACGCTCCTGCGGCGGCAACATCGATCGTGAGCCTTACTCCGGCACCAACGGCGTTCAAGTCTGCGCGAGCGGCTTGGGTCACACCACTACCCGTCGCGTTTGGGGTTCCATTGGTCCAGCTGTAACCATTTTGGGGATTGCCGAATGTCGCCCCCTGATCAGCGGCGGCGCCGAGGTAGGTGAAGCTGGTGAATCCCGATCCTCCGGCCATGCTGCTGGACAGCGCTAAGTTGGTGTTCTGCCAGATGCCCCAGTCCGTATCGCCTTCGGTGGTTAGGTCGATGGCCGTGCCTCCAGTGGTCCCATTGTCGGTACTTTGGCCGAGGGAAACTGAGAGGGTGGCGGATTCGGCACATGTCAATAGGATCGAGTATGCGAAGGCAGCGGTGATGTAAGATTTTTTGGTCATGATTGTGTATTCTATTTGGCTCTCCGTTGATTGGGTGGAGAGGAGGGTTCAGGGTTGCCACGCTAGCCGCCGACCTCGCCTGCGAGTATCCTCTTTTTGCAGGATGGCGGATGCCGATAGCGATACGCCCCGCTGGCTTCAGTCCTTGGGTTGGGCTTTGCCCGCAATGGCTTCAGCTCGTCTTCTTGGAGGGGGATCAGCTTTTTGGCTCTCGCCGCCCGAACTCTTTTGACTTGTGATGCGCGCGCCGCCGTGCTTCTTCGCTGGAATGCGTAGAGTGATCCTAGCTGTCGGGCTGCTCCCGTTCCTTGTCGCGGCGAAGGTCGCCAGTGGATCGGTCGCCGAGCTGTCTCTGGCCCAACTCGAGGACCGGGTGGAGGAAATCGATCGCAA
>CALFSW010000185.1 GCA_937916505.1 uncultured Verrucomicrobiales bacterium
GGAAAAACCCCCTAGCCATGGGCTTTCAAGCCCTAGCGAAACAAACGCCCTGGCGTCTTAGCGCGGGCTTTGAGTGCGGGCTTTGCAAGCGGTTCTCTAGATGGCAGAGTCAGCTTGTGATCAAATTGGCAGAGCGAACCGGATTCCGTGGTGCGGGATTGCTTGGCTTGATTTTTGCGGGGATCGTGGCCGTCGGGCTCGCTTGTCAGGTGCCCGTTTTCCGCTTCGCCTTGGAACGTTGGGAAGCCGACTCTTATACGATTGTTATTGTCCCCGGATCGCAGGGGAAGCTCTCCGCCACCGAGGAGGAAGTGAGAGCGTTTCTGCAATCGCAAGGAAGTGCTGATGGTGTGATCGCGAACCTGAAAGTCCGGGTCGATTCCGAGAATGTTGGAGAGGGCACTGGAGCGACCCTGCGGCTTTTCTACCCACCGAAACTGGCTGGGGCTGATGCTCCTCCGATCTGGACGGGAGCCTTGACCAAGGAGAATGCGCAAGTGCTCGTCGATTCACCTGCGCGGAGCAAGATGGTGACCCGGCTTCTCAAGGGGGAATCCGCGACCTGGCTCATGATTGAATCCGGAGACAAAGGGAAGGATGATGACGCGGACTCAGAGATCAAAAAAGCTTTTCTCAAAGCCGAGGGACTCTTAAAGATTCCCGAGGGGGTTCTAACCGTCGAAGAGGCTCGCAAAGCTACGCAAGGTGCTGGTAGCGACCCGGACGATGTCTTGCGTTCCCCAATTCCGCTGAAGATTGCTTTTTCTCTCATTCGAATTTCGAGGGACGATCCGGCGGAGTCCGTTTTACGGGAGATGTTGTTGCACATGGAAGATGATCTGGGAGAGTTCGGAGACGAGCCGATGGTTTTTCCGGTCTTCGGTCGTGGGCGCGCCTTGGAGCCACTCATTGGGCGCGGAATCAATAGCGAAAACGTGTTCGAGCATGCCTCCTATTTTTGCGGGGCCTGCTCTTGTGAGATTAAGAACCAGAACCCGGGAATCGATCTGTTGATCACGGCGAACTGGGAAGCGGCCATTGCGGGGAGTGAGGTTATCGTGGAGAAGTCCCTGCCTCCGTTGGTCGGGGTTGGTGCTTTAAGCGATGGAGGTGTCACTCCAGAGGGGAATGCGGCCGCCAGCGAATCCGGCCCGGGGTTTTCATTTCGCAGTCCGTGGGTGATGACCGGTGGTGGTTTGCTGTTAGCACTGGGACTTGGGAGTGTGTTAATTTTAAGGAAAAACTAGCGCCGAGAGTTCAGAGATAAGAAAGGGATCAATTTTATGATGATGAAGACAATTTTATTGAGCGCGACTGCGGCTTGGTTTTTCTCCGGGGTGGCCTCTGGTGCTGACTGGCCAATGTGGAGAAATGACACGGGGCGCACCGCTGATTCGGCTGAAACGCTTGCGGAAAATCTGAGTCTTCGGTGGTCGCACCAGCTGCCACCTCTAACGCCGGCCTACCGTGACAACCGCTTGCAGTTCGATGCCGGCTACGAACCGATCGTGCTCGGGAAACGAATGTTTGTGGGATCGTCACTGGACGACAGCGTGACTGCGTTCGACACCGAAACGGGCGGGCAGCTCTGGAAGTTTTTCACCAACGGTCCGGTGAGATTTGCTCCGGTCGGTGGGGATGGCAGAATTATTTTTGGGTCTGACGACGGATGCCTCTACTGTGTGAGCGCAGCGGAAGGATCGCTGGTCTGGAAGAAGCGAGCGGTGCCATCGGAACGAAAAGTGGTTGGGAATGGCCGCCTGATTTCGGTGTGGCCGATCCGGGGAGGCGCGGTTCTGAAAGGAGACCGGGTCTATTTCGCCGCAGGGGTTTGGCCGCTGGAGGGCACTTTTGTCTTCTGTGTGGATGCGGCAACGGGAGAGACAATCTGGCGAAACGATCGCTCTTCCTACCGATACGGAGTCCATCCCCACAATGCCAAGGCATTTGGAGGTCTGGCACCGCAGGGCTACCTATTGATCGACGATGAAAGCGGACATCTCATCGTCCCGAGCAGCCAGGCTTACCCGGCCGAATTTGATTTGGAGACGGGTGAGCTGATGGCGTTTGAACTTCCTGCTCCAGGGCGGCTTCCGGGTGGCTGGTTCGCTTCGACCCCGTCCGAACTCGAACGGCAGAAGCTGAAGCGACGTGGCCTGCTCTTTGACAACGCGGTCAACCACCGGGTTCACGAGGACAAACCACATTTCAAGGGCGTCGAAGGGATCCGAAGCAAGATTACGGTAGCGGGACATGAGATGAAGTTCAGTGATGGCTATCCTGGCGTGACGGATCCGATCCACTCGATGCTGGTCGCGGACGGGAAGCTGTTTGTCGTGACAGACAAGGGAAGATTGAGCTGTTTCGGAACAGAATCGACCGAACCCATCAAGCATCCGGCAGAAAAGGTAAGCCGTGCCGAAGCGTTGGAGCCAGGCCTGTTTACAAACCTGGATCAGAAGCACGGATACGCGCTTCTGTTAGGGAGCGGAGATCATTCAGGGCTGATTAAATCGTTGTTATCGGAAACCGAGTTTCGCGTGATCGCAGTCGATTCGCGATCAGAGAGAGTCCGCTCGCTACGGGACGAGAGGTGGATCAATGCCAAGACAAGTGAGCGGCTCGCAGTCATCGAGGACGACCCCACCGGCATCGTGCTACCACCTTATTTCGCGGGATTGATCGTGCTCAATGACTCAATCGCGCTCAAGCCCTCCGGGTTGAAACGAGTCTATGAATCGCTGCGGCCATTTGGTGGCAAGCTGATGGCACGGTCGGGCAAGCAGCTTCCGGCGGAAGTCGAACTCGAGGGTGCGAGGCGGTCCAAGACCGAATCCGGTTGGACGATTATCACGCGCGAGGGAGCGCTGCCCGGTTCGGCCAACTACGGTGGGAACTGGGATGAAAGCCGGGACGAGAGAGTGCGCGGTCCCCTCGGAGTGTTGTGGTTCGATGACTCCCTGAGCCATTTCAAACGTTCTCCGCAACCGAAGTTTATTGATGGCGTAATGATTTCGACGCCGAAAGACTGGACTGATGAAACGACCCGCGGGGGCAAGATTGATTACCGGTTGCTGGCGCCTGTTTTTTCTGATGTCTACACGGGCAGGATCCTGACCGAAAAGGAGGCTCCCAAATTGAGATATTCATTTTCCGAGGTTGATCTCAAGACGGTCCAACCGAGCCAGTACCGCCCTCCGGGACAGAAAGACGACTGGAAACCGGAAGCGCCGCAGGCGGGTGAGCGAACGAACCCGATGACCCTGGAAACCGAGCCACGGGTTTTCCCGAAGAGCTATGGGTGCGACGGCGGTGTCGACTACGGGCTGTTCTACACGATGCGATCGGGAACGCCGGCCTTCTACGACAAGCAGATTGAAAGTGGCACGATCAATATCAGCGGGCCACGTTCCGGCTGCACCAACAGCATCATTCCGGCGAACGGACTTCTAAACCTCCCTTACTTTTACGATGGCTGCACCTGTAGCTACCCCCTGCCGATGGCGGTGGCGCTGGTGAGTATGCCCCCCGAGTTCGAGCAGTGGGCTTCGTGGGGAAAGGTGCCGGCTGAGCAAACGCGCGGGAAGATCCAGGTGCTTGGGATCAACTTTGGCGCTCCGGGTGACCGGGTGACCGGGGACGGCACAATGTGGCTCGACGAGCCGGGCATGGGTGGCCCGTCTCCAGAGATCGATCTTATGACCGACCCTCCCTTGGCGAACCTGGAGACCTTTTATCGGCATTCGCTTTTTCTGGAGGGTGGTGAAGGCTGGCCTTGGGTTGCCGGGTCTGGCGTCCGGGGCATCCGCTCGGCGACTCTCGGAGGAATCAAGCCGGGGAGCTATCGTGTCCGGCTCGTTTTTTGTGAGCCCGGGGAGAGGGACGGATCGTCCGTTTTCGCGATCGAAGTCAATGGCAAGCAGGTCGCGAGTGCCTTGGATGTGGTGAGGGAAGCCGGGGGTGTCAGGAAAGGGCATGTCCTGGAAGTGGCCTCGGTCGGTGTCGGTGATGATGGCAATTTACGAATCGATCTTCGCCCCAAGGCAGGTGAAACAGTCCTGTCAGGGATCGAGCTGCAGCGTATTGAAGATTGAGAGGGACGGGGCCGCCACCGTAGCGGGATCGCGCGGGTCGACCTCGAACGTCGGCGACTCGGATGAGGCAACGTGAATCCGGTCATGTCCTTACCCGGGTCATCGATGTGACGCCTCAAGCTGAGTGACTGAGCCCTCCATGAACGGAGCACTCCGCGACACCGACTCCTCTAACGACTCCCTGTTTCGCTATCCGGACTCCCCGCCGGTTCAACCGGAGCCGGTGCCTCTCTTACCCCAAATACTTCGTTGAGTTCGCGGCGTTGCCCGGATGAGACATTCGCGCTATCGAGTGCGGCGTGCGCCGAGGCCGGGTCGGTGGCGCTCCACCGATGAAGCACTTCCCGCATCAGTCCAGTGCTGTGCCCCTCGTCACTGAGACTGTTCGCCCAGTCGAAGGCTACGGCGGGATCAGTGGGGAGCATGGAGCCGACCACGCGCTCAGCCGCCGCATCGCGAACGTTGCCTGCGGGAAGCTGCCGGATCCACTCGCCGGCAGCCATGCTGTCGATCCGCAGCCATTGCTCGGCGACGTCTCCGACTGCGGCGCGCCGCACCTGCCCCGAGTCCGGTAGCCCCATCGCCCAGTCAGCGGCGTCCTGCGGGCTGCTCGATGACCAGACCGAGGCGATTTCTTGAGCCAGGTGCCGGTATTCTCGCGCCGTCCGTGACTCCGGAGGGAGGGCTGCGGTGAGTTCCTCGTAGATCGCAGCGGCCCGTTCCGGAGTGTATTCGGCCACTCCGCGCAGGATCGATTCAGTGGCACGCTGACGATCCTCACCTGGCAATCCTTGGGCCCAGTCCATCGCCGCAGCGGTGTCCTGGTTGGCCCAGCGCCGGGCCGCGAGCTCCAGGACCTGATGTTTCACGAAGGGATTATCGATCGATGAAGCGAAATTCGCGGCGGCGGCGGGATCAGTGTCGGCCCAGGAACTCACCACTCCACCCATCGCCCGTTCGCGTTTGGCGGGGTCGCTTTGAGACGCCCCCCATGCCATTGCGGCCGGCCGGTCACGCTCCGCCCACCGGTGGGCCATGGCGTGCACCAAATGCAGGTTTTGCTCGGAGGCGGGTAATTCCGCTACGTATTGGGCCGCGCTTGCGGGATCCTCTTCCGACCAGCCGTGCAGGGCGCTCTCCAAGGCCCGACGACGATCGGTTCCCTCCAGGCTGTCGGCCCACTCAACTGCGGCCCGACCATCCCTTCGTCCCCAGACATGCGCGAGATGCGCGAGGATGTGTCGATGCTCCCGACCGGCCGGAGCCAAATCCAAAAGACGGTTCGCGGTCGTTGCATCGATATGATCACCCCGTTCCAGCCTCTCCATGGCCTGCCGTAGCGAGCCCGAACCACCATCAGCGTCCTCCTCACCTGGCTCGTGGGCCTCTCGATCCGGATCGCTGCGACCAGAGCGGGAGGCCATCGCACGGCTCCTTGACCCACCACCGGATGGATCGCGGGTTGCTCCATTTCCGGCCGGAGCCCCCTCGGTCGCAACCTTCTCCGCCTTGGAAGAAAAGACGACGCGATCGACCGCGATCCCGGTCGCAAAGGCCGCAGCCGCGACGAGACAATAACTGGAGTTCCATTTCATAAGGCGACGGCGAGCCTACTTCATCATGCCTTCGAACGGAACTATTTTTTGTGGATCCCACCTGCGTGCGCTCGAGCCTCTGGCACCCCATGAACTCCTTCTCCTCCCGGTTTGGCCGGACCGTGGAAGTTCCCCCCACCGGGCATGGAGATGAACAACGGGCTCAACCCACCCACACGGCCCGAAAGAAACTTCGGCCTCGCCGCGACACGCACAAATCTTCGAATGGGCACTCCCCTTCCGGGAACGGGGATTCGCGCAGTCATCGTGGTCATCCCGGCATCGCTTCCGGATCCGATTTACTCGATCGACGTAAGTCGCCTGATTTCGAAGATCAACTTTCTCCCCTCTCGACAAGGCCCCACCCAAAAAGCAAACTCCTGATAATAAGATGCCATTCATTCTTCCGCCGATCACTCGTCGTCAATTCGTTAAGGACTCACTCGCTCTTGGCGGCACTGCGATGCTAACGCCTCGCGCTTTGGCGGCCGCGGACAGCGAACGTGTTGGCTTGGACCCAAACCGGGTTGCTTTGCTTGCGGATACGCACATCAGTGCCGATCCAAATAGAGTTTACCCGGGGACAAAGTGGCCTGGTTCGCCCGTCAAGGAGTCCGAGCATGAAAGCGTGCATATCGCGAACTGTCTTGTCCGGACGGCCAAGAGCGTCATCGCACTCAATCCCCGCCCCGCGCACCTGATCGTCAACGGCGACTGCACCTTCGGCAATGGAAGTGAAGCCGAGTATCAACAGTTTCTCGGGCTTCTGGAGCCGATTCGTGCCGCAGGCATCACCATTCACGTGACGATCGGCAATCACGACAATCGTAAAAATTTGTGGAAATTGATCCCGTTCCTGAAAAAAGAGCTGATGGGCGTTCAGGCGGGCGTGATTGAACTGCCGCACGCGAATCTCGTCCTGCTGGATTCAGGAAAGGGAAGCCTGGGAGCCAAACAGTTGATCTGGCTCGCCAAACAACTCGACGAACAAGCGGATAAGCCCGCCCTCATCTTTGGTCACTACAACCCGTATCCCAACCGCGGGGTGCGTCCCATCAAGGGGATGCGTGATGGATCGTCTTTGTTGAAACTTCTTGCCGAACGAAAGCATGCCAGGGCCTATTTCCATGGCCACACCCATGAGTGGCAGCATGATCGACGGGACCATCTCCATCTCATTAACCAACCGGCAGTGAGCTACTATTTTGGAAAAGGCCATGCGCATGGCTGGGTCGATATGAAGCTCACGGAAGCTTCTGCTGACCTGGAGTTGCACTGCCTCAACCGCAAACACACGCAGCACGGTGATCGAAGAGAGATTCGTTTGAAAGGCACCTGATTTGCCGCATCCACGAAAAACCGAACGTCCCCTCCAAAAGGAAATCCCTGGCAATCAATTGAAGAACCATCGCACAAATTCAGCTCCCCTGGCACTGATGCTTGGAGGCTTCACGCTGCTTGCCGGCATCCTGATCGCAGAAACGAACCCCGATGCTGGCACGACTGTGAAGACATCAGGTGGAACCCCGGCTGTGGCTGAAATTCCGCAAGGAGAAGCGGGCTTCGAATCCCACATCAAACCATTTTTCAAGGCGCACTGTGTTGAGTGCCACGGACCGGATCAGAGCAAAGGTAAAATTACGGTGCACAGCCTGGACGGTGATCTCGCTGCCGGACAGGAGCTCGAGCGATGGGCAACCATACTTGATGCGCTCGAGCACATCGAGATGCCGCCCGAGGAAGAGGATCAACCAAGCGCGTCCGATCGCGCTGCCGTGGTCAAGTGGATCGAATCCGGTCTGCGGGATTATGTGAAACAGGAGAGCAAGGTCGCGACGGCGACAACGACGCGGCGTCTCACGAATTTTGAGTATCAGAACACCATGCGTGATCTACTGGGTTTCGAGCTGGAGCTTGCCGGGAACTTACCTGCAGATCCGGAAAAGCCGTATCACTTCAACAACACGGCGAAGTTTATGATGATCGGCCCTGATCAGTTGCTGCGCTATAAAGAGAGCGCGCGTCGGGCGATGGCCAGCGCCATCGTTGATCCAGCGAAGCCGATATCACATCAGACCAGTGCGAAATGGGATCCCAAACAGGTGGGCAAGGCGGGGCTGACTCAGGCGGAAATGGCAGTTTATCAGGGGCCCGGGGTTGGAAACCGCACAGTTGGGTTGAAAAGTTGGCCGGCGACGGGGGAATTCAGAATTCGCATCAAGGCCGCAGGTAAACTTCCTCCGGGCTTCGAAGAGGTGCCACTGCGGCTGGTCATGGGGACAGATCTTCGATCCGACGCTGGCACCGGAGTCTACCACCCGATTGGAACCGTTCACCTCACAAATAGCCCGGATGATCTTCAGGAATTTGAATTTCGCGGACGCATTGAGAACATCCCGGTGCAACCGAGTCGATCCACAAAAAGGGGCGAGCAGCCGCCACGCATCACAATCACGGCCCAGAACCTCTTCGATAATGGAGAGCTCAATGATCACCGCAAGAGCGGGTTCGATGCCTCGTGGAGTCTTGAGGCTCCCCGTGTGGTTCTGACATCTCTTGAGTTCGAAGCCCCCGTTGCTGACATCTGGCCACCCGAGCACCACACGAGAATCCTTTTCAAATCACCTCTGCGTAAAACCGATACAGGTCAGTATGCTTATGAGGTGATTGCGCGTTTCATGGAGCGGGCATTCCGCCGCCCCGTCGCCAGAGACGAAGTCGACCACTTTTACGCAATTTACAAAATCTACAATGCGGAGTTCGACACGCTTGAGGCGTCGCTGCGTGAGACCCTGGCCATGGTGCTTATTTCGCCCCAGTTCCTCTATCACACCAACATCAGAGATAGCCCGGCGACCAGGCAGTATGAACTCGCTTCCCGTCTGTCCTATTTCCTCTGGGGTAGCATGCCGGATCAGGAGCTTTTTGACTTGGCAGCCAAGGGCAAGCTGGCAGATCCCGCCGTCATCGAGGCCCAGACGCGCCGTCTTTTGGCAGACAAACGGTCGGCTGATTTCGTTGAGAACTTTACCACCCAGTGGCTGGGCATTGCCAAGATGAAGACGGTGAACATCAACAGGGATCTCTTCCCGCGCTTTCTTTACACGGTTCATCTGGGCGAACGACGCGGCCAGGAGGTCTCGTTTCGTCCGACGATCCGTGATGACATGGAAGAGGAAACCCTTGGTTTCATTGGCGAGCTAATTAAGCGCAATGCGAGTGTCCTGAATATCGTGGATTCAGACTTTGCCTATCTGAATGAGCGGCTGGCCGTGCATTATGGGGTCGAGGGTGTGAAGGGACTGGGTTTTCGTCCGGTTCCCATCAAACCCGGGCATCAGCTGGGCGGATTGTTGACACATGGCTCGGTCTTAATTGGAAACTCCACCGGATCAGCGCCTCATCCGATCTACCGTGCGGTGTGGCTGCGTGAGGCGATCCTCGGTGACGAAGTCAAGCCGCCGCCCGCTGAAGTCCCGGCGCTATCCGACTCTGCCGGTGACTCTGCCGACGGGTCATCATCCATCAAGGATCTTTTGGCTCTGCACCGGACCAAGGAAAGCTGCTACGATTGTCACGTGCGCCTCGACCCTTGGGGCATCCCCTTCGAACGCTACAGCGCGATCGGGAAATACCAGCCGTTTGTGCCGAAAGACGGAGCCAGGATCAGGGGTTTTAACCATCAGTCAGACAAAACTCTTGAGGGATATAAAAAGTATTTGAAAACGCTTTTCAAGGTCGAGGTTGAGGCCTCCTCACGTGTCCCGCACGGCCCCAGGGTCGATGGCATGAAGGAGCTCAAAACCCATCTACTTAAAGATCGCAAGGATGAGATCGCCCAAAACGTCATACGCAGGCTGATGACTTATGGCATTGCCCGGGAACTGACTTACCGTGACAGGTTTGAGGTGGAGCGGTTGCTCAAACTCGCGAAAAAGAACGGCTACAAATTGAAGGACATGATCGTATCAATCTGTCAAAGCGGAACATTTACAGGCATCAAAACGAAAGGCAAATAACACCATGAAACAGAAATCCTGGCACCTCAATCGGCGTGACCTCATCAAAGGCGGCGGAGCGGCGCTGGCACTCCCGTTTCTCAACAGCATGTCATGGGCCCGGGCCGCTGCGGGAAAAGCGCTGCCGAAGCGGATGGTCGTGAGCTATATCGCATACGGTGTTTATGACCCGCGCACGAAAGATGGCTCGCACCACGACTGGAACTGGTGGCCATGCAAAGAGGCGGGCCCACTCAGCTTTAACGAGTCGTCCGCGCCCTTTGCTCCCTTCAAGGATTCCGTTAGCTATCTCAAAGGCCTCGACCACGCGGGGGGCTTCGGGCTGGGCGGTCATAGCAGTGGTGACGTCTTCGCCACCGGAGCCAACATGGCGGGACATGAGAAAACGAACAACATTTCCATCGATCAACTCGCAGCCAAGGTGAACGGGCATCACACCCGCTACCCATCGCTGGTATTGGGAACCGAGGGAGGCACGGGATCGTACGGGAGTTGTAAGACATTGTCGCACTCCGGCCCCGGACAGCCCATCCCGTCGATGCACAAACCGCAGGAAATTTTCAATCGTCTCTTCAAGCCATACGCCGGAAAAGGCATCGAACAAGTTCGCGCCGATCTCAAGCGCGAAGCGAGTGTGCTCGATCTCATGATGGAGGACTCAAAGCGGCTGAGCGGCAGGCTGGGCAGGGAAGACCAGCAGAAGATGGAGGAATACCTGGATTCGATCCGCGCGATGGAGAAACGCGTTGAGAGAACCAGCCAGTGGACACACCAGCCACTGCCGAATGTCGATACCAAGGGTCTTAATCTTGAGGTTTCCCACAAAAGCCCGGAGGAATACACCCGCTGCATGTATGATCTGCTGTATCTGGCTCTGCAGACCGACTCGACGCGTTTTGCTTCGCTCATGCTTGAGAGCGAGCACTCCAGCGGCACCGAGTTGTGGAACTACGCAACCTATACCCTGGGATACAAAGGGGCCACCCATGACATTGCCCATAAGCGCCCAATCGAGTCAGGACAATGGGACAATTGGCGGGCCAGGCAACACGCCTATTTCCTCGAGCGCATGCGCAACACCCCTGAAGGTGATCGTAATATGCTCGATCAAACCGTTGTCCTTTGGGGCTCTTCCCACCCGCATGCCTCACACAGCACCAGGAACTACCCGATCCAGCTGGCCGGCGGGAATGCCCTGGGCTTCAAGCACGGCAATCTGCACTCTTTCGAGGGTGAGAAAAAGGTTCCGCTGTCGAACTTGTTTGTGTCCATGCTCAATGCGGTGGAGACCCCGACGGAAAAATTCGCCGACAGCACGGGTGAAATGACGGAGATCAGGGCCTGATCTCCCCCCCTTTTCCCTCTCAACGGCGACCCAAAACACGACAACTCAAAAGCAAATCCCGGGCAATCATGGTTAAATCTACAATGAGATACGTTTTGGTCCTTCTGCTGTTCCCTGCCATCAGAGCAACGGCCACTCCGGCAGATGAAAAATCCGAACAAGCCTCCGATTTCTTTACACTGATTGTGCTGCCGGACACACAGGGCTACGCCGATACCCGGCACAAGGAGACACAGAAGCACTGGCCGGACATTGGGGATCAGCGCGCCTGTTTTTTCAAACAGACCGAATGGATCAAGAAGAACAAGGAGAAGATGAACATCGCGATGGCGGTCCATGTGGGGGACATTACCCAAACCGAGTACGATAAAGAGTGGCAGATCGCCGATGCCGCTTTCAAGACGATTGACGACCATGTTCCCTACATTCTGTGTTCGGGAAACCACGATATGGGTTATTCCCCAAAAGACCGAAAGACCAGCCACTCCCGCACAAGCCATTTTGGTTCCTATTTCCCTCCGTCCCGATTCACGAAGAACCCTTTGTATGACTCCCATTTCGACCGGAAAAAGAGTCGGCACTTTCGGAAAGAAGGGGAGATCGAGAATTACTTCCTGTTTCTGAAAGCAGGGGGAATGAAGTTCCTGATCCTCACGCTGGAGTTCAAGCCCCGCGACGAAACCCTTGCGTGGGCGAACACGGTTGTTGCCGGGCATTCGGATTGCCGGACCATCGTGGTGACGCACAGCTATCTCACCTCAAAACAAGGGCAGCGATCAGCTTCCGACCACTATCCGGTCATAGGAAATTCAGGAAAATCCATCTGGGAGAAGTTCGTCAGCCGGCACGAAAACATCTTCCTCGTCCTTTCCGGGCACGCTCTTGAAAACCGGCTCACCAGTCGGGGCAAACATGGAAATGCGGTGCACCAGGTTCAAGCAGACTACTGGTATTTCGATCTTCCCGGGATCAAGGCCGGCAGCGGTTTCCTACGCATCATGACATTCCGTCCCGACAAAAACACGATTGAGGTCCAGACCTATTCGCCTGTCCTCGATGAATTCCTCATACGCCCCAAAAGCAAGTTCTCGCTGGACTACCCCATGTCAGGAAAGGGGAAATAGCCCCGTGCGGCCAGGCATGATTAAGGGCCGCCCGGA
>CALFSW010000186.1 GCA_937916505.1 uncultured Verrucomicrobiales bacterium
TTGCTGGGATGTAGGAGCTTGGATTGTTTGACGTGACCTTCTCCATCTGGAAGCCAGAGACCTTGAAGCCACGGGTTGATTGGTTGGTGTATTTTCGGATTTTGTTAACCGTGGAAACCGCTGGAGCGACTGAGTAAGCCCAAACCCGATAAAGTCCGCCACCTAAGTCTTCGATGCCGCCCGCTGTGCCTGCAGTTGCTGACCCGTTAATGAAAAGCGACATGTCACCCACGTTAGATGTGCCAACCACTGGCACCCCGCCGTCATCCATGCGGATGAAACAGGAGAGAACGTAATCGGACACGCCATCGATGGGAGTCGTGAGCGCAGGCTGAACAGAATGATTCCCGCTGACATCGCCGGGGAATTGAATCCAATGTCCCAGCCCACGGTCATCCGTTGCGTCGTCAGTCAGCCCCGCGCCTTGTGTTGTCGCCTGAGCAATCGTCGGCTCCGAGTAGGAGAGCATCTGCACCACCGCTGGCTCCGCGAGGATCATCGGGACCCGTGGCCCGTGGGTCGCTGAGACTCCGATGGGGACTGACGTTTCATTGAGAATGTAGTCGGTGGTGGCTGATCCAGACTCGACTTGATGCCCCCCGATTAAGATTCCATCGACTCCGTTGCCGTCGAGGTTAGTTACTGAAGATTGAGGGTAGGTGGATATATTTAACCCGGTCCCCGCAGAGGCAACGGTGAACGTAAAAGAGACGCGATACCATCCATCTGCCAGTTCCTCCGAAGACGCTGATGGAGAGGAAAAGTCTCCACTTGAGGCAGCAGGAGAAGCCACCGTCCCATCAGCCAAGGAAAGGCCAATTGTAGTTGTCCCTGTCCCGCCCAAAGCTGTTACGTAAATAAATATTTGAGTGTAACCAAACGGTTTTGCATGAATCGAGACAGTATATGTGTTCCCCGACACATCGGTTGTGATTACCTGGATGAGCCTTTGACTATTTGCCAAATTATCCGAAACTAACGAAAAAGCATTCTTCCCCGCGACTGGCGAGGCAGTTGCTGTTTCGGTCATCGTGATGTTTGGAGTCAATATCCAAGGGGACTCATCGTAGTCATTTGAATTCACGAACAAATTAATCGCGGCTGGAGTCAGCTCCTCCCCACGAGTCTGGTCAATCCGCACCGTGTTGGCCGTTGCCGCCGTCACATCGCCGTCAGCGTTGATGTATGTCCCGCTGCTATTCGTCGCCGTGATGAGCGCGATGTCGCCCGCAGGATACCTCGGATCAAGATCAAGAACGGGTGTTTGCAGGACATCCAAAGGCGAACTCGTCGCTGTGACATAGAGATAGGGATCAAGCCTTGTCGGATCATACCGAAAATCCAAAATCCCCGCCTCCAAAAGTTTCCCGGTCGCCCCTAGTTTCCCGGTCGGCCCTAGTTTCCCGGTCGGCCCCAGTTTCCCCCCGCCGTCTAGTAGGTCCACAATCATCTTTAAATTTCTCGGTGCATCCGGCGAAGTTTAAAATCAACCGTTGCCCCGGTCGGAGTGACCCGAACCGTGCCGCTCATTGAATTCACCGCAAAGAATTCCTGCTCTCCGTCCACAAAAGTCGCCACATCGACCCAGGTTCCATCCTCCGCGGATCGCGCCACTGTCGCCCCGCCTCCGTCGGCGGTTGCTATATATTTATAGTCCGCATCGCACGGATATTCTGTTGCTGTCGTAATCGTTGCCATGATTCTAAAAAAGTTCCGCTCCGTCAATTCCCCGCCCCCCGTCAATCCTCCTAGATTTTCAAAAGTACATACCCCATCCCGCCGCATAAAACCGTAAGCACCAGGCAGGCAATCACCATTCCGGTCCGCTGTTTTTTCACCCTCGTCACTTCCTCCTTCAACACCGCCACCTTAGCCGTCGCCTCCGCCACCGCCCCCGCAAATTCATCCCGCTGATCATTCGCCCGCTCCAGCCTGTCATTTGCCACCAGAGCCACCTGGCGAAAGCCCTCCACCGCCGCCGTCTGCAATGCCGCGTCTCGTTTCAAGTCTGAGATTTCCGCCCCTAGCTCTTCACTTTTCAAATTCGCTTTTTCCAGCTTCACCTCAACCTCTTCTAAGAGAGCCGCTGATTTCTCCAGCCGCCCCACCGTCATCTCCGCCGCCTCCCGGATCTCCACCAGGGCCACCTTCGCCACCTCATCGGCCGATTCCAGAGCCTCCTCCGTCATCGCCCGCACCCGGGCCGCATCTGCCCGCCCTTCGCGCACCGTCTCCGATGCCCGCCGGACTTCCTCCCGCGCCTCTCGCACCTCCTTTTTCAGCCCCCGAGTCGTCTCCTCCACCTTTGAAAGATCCGGAGGCTCCGGAGCCGCCGGCACCCTCACCTTAGGGATTATTCGCACCACCGGCCCGGCCGGATCGGTCCCGCAAGAGACCAAAGCCACCGCCAAAAAAGCCAAAATCCCAAATCTCTCTCTCATCAAATTCAAATTTTATACCAGCCCGTGCCCGCAGAAATCACCGTCATCGTACTCCATTGCGTAGTCATCAAAACTGATGAGGAGTTATCGATATTCACCGACCCCAGGCTGGAAACCGTCACCGTTCCCGTCCCCACATTATTAATTGTGTAAACCGTCCCCTGATCGATCCCCGCCGGATCCGGCAAGGTTACGGTAAGCGTCGCCGTGCAAGCGACCACCCGATTTGATTCATCCAGAGTCAAACCGGATCCAGTGACCAATAAAGTCATCACCTCCCCCGGCACATCCGATACCGCCCCGATATTCGCAAGGGCTTGAGCTTGTTGCGGAGCCGTCAAAGTCTGCGGCAAAGTTTTGACCACATCCGTCCCCACCAGATCTCGAGAATCCACCCCTCCCGCCGTCAGTCCTGTTTGAATCACTGACAGGTCCGCCGTCGATAGCGTGAAACTCGCCCCGTCCCCCTGCGGCCCTGTCTCTCTCGCCGTAATCGTCAAAACACAATTTGTATTAAAAGCCCCGGTTACCGTTGCCGTGTAGTCTGGATTCGCCGAGATAGTCCCTTGAACCACAAATCCAGACATCCCGGCGACTCCCGTATTCACCGCCCCGGAATTGATCAAATCAGCAATCGCCAAAAGCCAAAAATACCATTCAACTTCATTAAAATTATCGATCAAAACCGGATCCGCCGGGGCTCCCGCGAAATCGTCCAGGGCCGGAGCTTGATAAAGATTGAAAAACCAATCCCCCCCTTTAAAAATCTCAAACACTCCCGACATTGTGTTGATTGCCACGCTGGAATCAACCGTGATCGACCCGCTGGATGCCACCCCCGGAACCTCCGCCGCGATCTGCGGCAGCAAAGCCCCCCCACTTCTCACAACATCGTTGTGGATTATGCCAACTTGAGTATCGGTCGAAAGCCAACCCTTCCCCGGCTCTTGCCAGGAAACTTCAAACATTGCGGAAAGCGTCGATTCTTCCAAAGAATCACTTGATTCAAACGCCTCATCCAGAGCCGTCACGTCATAAGTCAGAGCCGCGGCATATTGACCATCCGCCACCGCCGGCTCCGTAAAATCCGAAGCCTGGATCAGAGGATCCGTATTGTATTGACCCCGAAGTTTGGCCTC
This sequence comes from uncultured Verrucomicrobiales bacterium, assembly GCA_937916505.1. Taxonomy (GTDB): domain Bacteria; phylum Verrucomicrobiota; class Verrucomicrobiia; order Verrucomicrobiales; family Akkermansiaceae; genus SW10. The sequence continues at coordinate 3,581 of CALFSW010000186.1, forward strand.
ATAAAAAATGATCGAATCAGCCGCCAACTGCACCAGCGTATCACCCTGCACAAATTGGATTCGCACCTCCCCGGCATCGCCCCTTTTTTGTTCAATCGTCCGCGGAGCCGTCCCCAGCCCCGCACCAGAAACAAAACGCCCCAAATCCAAATCGACAAATAGCAACATAAGCCGCCCCACGTCGTCAACCCTCCCCGATGTAAACCTAAATCACTCCCCCCCAATACGGAGCTGTTCCATTATGTTCTAGTTGCCAGTATTCAAAAGGGGTCGGCGTCGCGTCACCCGGAGCCCCGGGATTCGCCAAAACCACCCAATTCGTCCCGTTATGATAAAGCATTTGCCCGCTCGTCCCACTTGGCAATCCGTCACTGCATCCCGCCGTTATGATCGCCTCCCCGTCAGATGTCACCAGCCCGTCTCGATAGGTCAAGAGAGTCACATCTTCTCCCTCACAATCAACCCAAAGTATTGACCCGTTTTTGCCGTTCCCCTGGATCCTCACATTCTCGTCCTCATTGACAATTTCGATCTGTTTCCGAGTCGAAACAGCCCCCTGCAAAATCGTTTTAAATTTCGCAGCCTCCCCGCAAATCGGATTCCCCGGATCCTCCTCCGCCTTCTCAATTAGAATCTGTCCAAAACTCCCGGAACTTCCCAAGCTCCCGTCTCCCACATTCTCCCCTTCCCATTCCACTTGTATGGTCTCCCCCTGCTCAGTCACCTCCGTTGCCCAACACCCCGTGATCGACCGGAATTTGTAAACCCCCTCCTGTTCATCATGCTCCTGAAAGACCCGCGACCCGCCGCCCACATTTTCACCCGTCCATAAAAACGGAGTCAAATCAATGTCCGACTTACGCCAAACCTTCACCTCCAGCTCATCCGCCACCACCTCGATCTCTAAAATACGTATTTTGTCGTGCAAGGAATCGTGCCCCGACCCCGCCGGATCCGTCGGCTGGTAATGATCGGAATTGTCTCCCGTATCCCCCACCACCATCTGCACCGTCCCCTGCACCACCCCGGTCGGTCCTCGCTCCACCTGGCAAAAAATCATCTCCCCGCTCACCAGCGCAATCGTCGGGAGCTTCCCATCCACATCCTTCTCATTCATCGGCACCCCGCCGATTTCCGGAACATAGTAAGCGTAGCCACTCCCCGCAGGCGGCCCCGTATCCGCCGCGTCCACCGGAGTCGCCATCTTCACCCGGCCAGGCTCCAGCGTCACCTCATAATTCCCCGCCGTCACCTCCTTGATCGATCGCAAAGCGAATGGAGCGTATTCCGTCACCCCGTCCCGACGGCCCCCTTGCTTAATCGTCAAAGTCGTCCCCGAAGCATTCAACCTCCGCTGATACCCCTTCCCCGGCTGGATCTGCACCGATCGAAGAGCCCTCACAAGCTTGTTAAAATCATCCGCCGCCACCGCATCCCCGGGCCGGACCTCATCCGGTAAATTCAAAATGTTCATCTTTTTTTAAGCGTAATATCTCGCCAACCACCCCCCGCGGCCCGATAGCTCCCAGGTCACCTCATTCTCAAAAATCTCCCCCCGCTGAACCGATCGCATTCCCATATTCAGCCAATTCCGCCCCGCCGCGATCGCGGGCGGATCCCCGTCCGGCGTGCCGATTTTCCCGATCTCATTCAGTCCCGTCGGCTTTGATTGAGAGACCCATCGCCGCGTCCAGGAAACACGCGGTTCCCGGTAAGACTCTATCCCTTTGCGCACGTCATCATAAAGCTCCACCTTCAAGGCACTCCACCCGGTCTGATCGATTTCCGCCACACTCTTCCCGTCATCCTCAAGCGGTGGATTTGTCGCCAGCTCCACTGCCTCCACAATATCCTCAGCCGTCTCCGACTCATATCGAAAATGAGTCTGAATCGGCTCCTCGCTTGTCGAAATTTCCAGCGAAAACTCATCCTCCGGCACTCCGCCGGCCCCGCCCCCAAAACTCGCCCCCGCATAGTGACCGGTCACAATCACCAAGCCCTCCTGCATGATTTCAAATTCTACCTCATCCAGAGCCATAAAATCCATCTTCGGATGCACAGAACCTTGCCGAGGCAAAAGACTCGCCAGCTCATTCTCTTTGCAGTGATATTTCTGCGAGCCCGTCCACATCCCCGCCCGATCTTTCCGGGCTCTAAATCCCGGCATCGGCACCAGGTTCCCCGGGTGGATTATTTTATTTACCATCGTCCCGCCCCACCACGTCAACGACGCCGGGCTTAGGCATACTTAGCCACTCCAGAACCCCGCGTGTTCTCCTCAATCCTGACCAAAAGCTGATTTCTCTTCCTGGCTAAAATCATCGACCCCCGGGCCGCACCGGCCCCGCCGCCACCAATCCGCGTCATCGAAGAAACCACTGGCTTCAGCACTCTGGAAACCCATTCTTTCTCCCCTGTCCCCATCGCCAACGGCTTCTTTGCTGCCCCCGCCTCCGCCTCCTTCTCATCCGCCTTCTTCTTAGCATCCACCGCCGCCTGCAAGCCATCGATTACCCTTTGCATCGCTTCCCGGTTTTCTGTCGAATCAAAAACCACCGCCCCATTTTCCATTTGATCTTTGAACGCCGCCGCCATCGCATCCATCGCCGCCGTCACCGACTCCCGGGCCTTCCCCGCCCCATCGGATCCCGTGATCTTCGCCGCCGCCACCCGCTGAAGAGCCCCCACAATCCGCCCCATCTCCGCAAGCTTATCATCACCCAGGCCCGGGCGCAAAAACTCCGGAATCGCCTTCAAAAACGCAATCCCCATCTGCGTCCCCACTGATCCCAGCATCACCCCAAGCCCCTTCCAAACCCCGGGGTCCGCTAACATCGTCAAAACCCCCTCCATCACCCCCACCAATCCCGAAAACATCTCCCCCATCATCCGACCGAGCCCAAGGAAGGCATTCGAAAGAAAATTAATAAATTCCTTACCCGCAATCAAAAGCGACTGTTTCAAAATCTCGCCAATCTGCCCCTGTTTAAAGGCTTCCACCAACAACTTCAACCCCCCAGACATAACCCGCGAAAACTCCAAAATGCTCCCTTTGAACTGCTTAATCAACCCCACCAAACTCAAAACCCCGTCCCTGATCATCCCCAAAAACGGCCCACCCGCCTCCTTCAAAAGAGAAACCAGCTCCGCCTTCAGCACCATAAAAGCACCCCCCGCCGTCCCCGCCATCTTCTCCGCCCCTCCGCGAAACTTCGCCAACGGTCCTTCCAAATTCTTAAAAGCATCGATCACCACGTCGGCCCCCACCTTCCCCTCGCTCACCATCTTAATCAGCTCCCCTTTCGAGACCCCGATCTTCTCCGCCAGCACCTCAAAGATCGGCACCCCGCGCTCCGCAATCTGCTGTCGTAACTCCTCCATACTCGCCACCCCCTTCGCCTTAACCTGGGAAAGAGCCGACCCCAAAAGCCCCGCCTCCGCCGAAGTCATCCCCAGCGTCCCGGAAACATCCAACAAGCTCCGGGTCAATTCTTTCGCATCCTCAACCCCCATCCCGTTCGCGATCAGCCTCTTGATATTCTGTTCCATCACCCCGATCCCAACCCCGGTCCTCTTGGATTCCTGATCGAGGTAAGCCATCATCTCCGCCGCCTCCTCCACGCTCCCGGTCAAAGCCTCAAAAGCAATCGTCGATCGTTCCATCCCAATCGCCTCCTTCACCGCCAGCCCCATCGCCGCCGTAAAACCAGCCACCGCAACCTTGGCACTCATAAAAGCCGCCCCAATCCCCAGATTTTTCACCGACCCTGCAAAAGAAGTCATCATCCCCTTAGCCGACCCCAAAGCCCGCCCCAGTCCCGAAGTGTCTCCGCCAACTTTAAATGTCAATGCCGCCATACTCACCGCCCCCCATCGTCAAGGAACCCGCCCCCAACCAAGCCAAAAAAATCAACCTCCCCGCCCTCAACCAAGCCCTGCTGCTCTGCTGCCCTGCGTGAGACCTTCCCCGCCCTTATCCTCCCATTGCGCTTTCAGATTCTCAAAACCTTCCCGCATCCCCCCGCGTCTCTCCCCGTCCCCTGAAACCAGCTCCATCGTCGCCCCATTCTGCACCCCCAGGGCGTGCAAATAAGCCAACCCCCTCGAGTACGGCAAATCCCACAGAACAAAACTCTCCCCCCGCCCCGTTACCGGCACAAGAGCAGTCACATATTCAGCCCACCATTCCGGCGGATCCCCCTCATCTACCTCCTCGCCGATCGTGCCCGCTTTTTTTTTGGCATTGCCCGGGCCTTCTCGATCGCCGCAAACTCCTTCTCCACGATCCCCCAAATATCACGAAGCACCGAATTCGGCAAATCCATCCCGAAGAGATCCACCGCATCCCGCCAGACATCCCCGCCGGCCCGCGATAGCCCCGCCAGCTCCAGCGGATCCATCGTCGAAACCATAAGCAACTCAAACACCGCCTCCTTCGGCACCACCTCGCCTTCGCTCAAAGCCCCGATAAGAGGATTCTCACGCTCTTCTAGAATCACCATCCGCCCCGCCGTCAAAGGGTAAAGTTGAAACCCCCCAACCTTCGGCCGGCTTTCAAAAAGCATCACCTCCGCATTTCTCTTTTTGCTCATAATATCAATCTTTTTCGTCAGCTTGTGAATTGATCCGCCGGCCGGAACCCTGGAGGGTGGGAGTAGGGAATTACCCGGGACCCGGCGAATCAATTCAAAAGCCGCTACTTTTCAAACCTCCCCAAAATTTTTTCCTGCAAATCATCCGACGAATTTAGAGGCAACATCGCCACCGACCTCCCCCGCGTCACCCACCCATAAGGAGATTTTGATTTGATGAACTTCAGCAAATCCCGGTAGTTCCAAACCGCCGCCATCGCGATCGCAAAGGGGTGATCCGGATTCTCCTCCGGCCACTTCTCCCCCTCCCGCCAGGCCTTCAGCATGTCCCGAGTCCGAAACTTCCCGCAGTCGCTCACCGGTTTAAAAAAGAACTGATATTGCCCCCCGCTCAAATGCTCCCGCGTAATGATCCGCACCGGCTCCCCAGCCACCGGCTCAATCCCCATCGCCATCAGAGCCGCCGCCAAATAAGAGTCCCGCGTATCGAAATTTGCCTCATCATGCTCCCCGCCGATCGTCACCACCGGCCCTTCTTTTTCATCACCCTCTCTCATATTTTAAAAAAAAGAAGTGAGGAAGAGGGTTTGAAACCAAAACAAAGAGCCCCCTCTTCCTCACCCCCCGAATGAAATTTAAACCACCAGGGCCCCCATGAACGGCTTGAAAACGCCGGTCAAATCCACCGATTCAAAATCCCGAGATTTCAGAGAATTTTTGACCGAAGTAGTAATCGTTTCCCCGTCGTTGGAATCAGTAACCCCGGTAATAAAAAGATTCGGAGCAAACGTGTTCGCCACCACCAGAGCCCCGCCAAGAGTCGTCGAAATCGCCGCCCCCGTCGAAGTGAACCCGTTTAAAGAAATCTGCGCCCCGGCATTCGAAAACGCCGCCGCCACATCGCAACCGGCCTCATCCGGCAAATAGTTCTCATCGATCGAATAATCGACCGAAAATTCCTGGGCATACATCCCGGTCTCCGCAGTCATTCCCCAGGTCGCCAGTCCGTAAATTTTAGCACTCACAACAGGTCACACCGCGTCAACCCCCGCGATGATTGCCCTCACCGCGATTTTCCCATTCAACCACTTGTCCTCTTGCTCCCAGGTTCCATCATCGTTTCGCAGATCAAAAACCTTCAGTTCATCCGTCCCGATCCCCCGCGGGTTCAAAGGTTCATTGACCCACTCGATTGCCCCATCGATCAAAGCCGCAACCGCCGACCCAAGCCACCCTCGCCGCGAAGCCTCCGCCGCATCCCGCACCCGGATCTTCAGCACCACCACCGCCGAGATCGAAAACACCCCATCCAGCCCTTCATGCTCCTCCGGCTCATCCGCGTCCAGAATAAGTTCTTTTGCCGTTTTCGTCCCATCCCAGTCCCTCAGCCGGGGCGGATCCGTCCAACCCAGCTCCCCGTTTAGATATTCCCCCAACGCTGTCAAAAACCGATCACTCACCAACATACCCGGCCCCAGCACGTCAACGAATCACCCCGTTCCCCTTAGCAGAATCCCCAGCACATTCAGCCCCGCCGCCGCCGGCAAACGCCCTTGCTCCCAACCCTCAGCGATTCACCCTCACCCCGCCCTTTTTCAACTCCCTCTTCATCCTCGCCCTCAAAACCCTCCTCAAATTTATATCCTTCCACGCCATCGCCCGCTTCACCCCCCTGACCCCCAAAACCCGATCGCTCGCCGCGTGTTTCGCCTCGCTTCGAAAAGTCCAAATCGCCCCGAAAATACTCGTTCGCCGTCCCGCGTCCCCGCTCCCGCTCCACCGTTTAATCCACGCCGCAAACCTCCCTTGTAACCTGGCATCTCCGCCCCCCATCACCGAGCCCTTCGCCATCCCAACCCGCTTCTGGACCTCATCCACATACATCCGGAATACACTGGGAATAATCTTCTTCTTCGCCCCCCGCCTCGCCCGCCCGTTCCGCGTCCTTCTCTGCTGGTGCCAAACCCTCGCCGCCGTCACCGACGTGATCACCCCAGCCGATCCCCTCGCCTTCTCCGGAACCAACTGGAACAAATCAAACAGATCCTTCCGAATCGCGCCCTTCCCGCTTTCAAGAGCCTTTTTCCCGAGCCCGAAAGGTTGAGCATTCCGCACCACCGCCTTCCGCACCACCGAAGCCGCCATATCCGCGAAAGTTCCGGCCGAAAACCCGAGCCGCTTCTGCAAAGCCCGAATCTCCCTCTCCACCTTCCTCTGCCCGGTCACCTTGACGCTCATAGTTTATCATGCTTGAACACAGAATCGTTCCGCCTCACAAACCCCACCCGCATCCCCCGGGATCGCAAGAACCGATCACAAGCCCGATTCACCGAAGCCGCGTCCAAAAAAAAGTCCGCCCTCACCCCCGCCTTCGTCCGCCGGTCACCCCGCGAAACCGCCCATCTCAATTCTTCCTCTTTCTTCTCATTCATAAAATCAAAAATCAAAACCCTCCCCGCCCTCAACCAAGCCCTGCTGCTCTGCTGCCCTGCGTGAGACCTTCCCCGTCCTCATCCTAAAAAGTCTCTAATTCCACACTCCAGGCCACATCCCCAATCTCCCTCAAACACTCCAGAACCCGCATCTCCCGCCCGTCCAAAGTCGCCGCCGTCTCCTTCTCCCATCCCCCCGCCGGCACATTCACCAGCCGCACCCTGACCGTCACTCTCACTTCCTCTTCAAACCCGCCGACCTCCGCCGCCTCCGTCCGATCCTCCCCGCTCCTGGCCACAGAAAAACTTTCAGCCCCCACCGTCATCGTGCCAGGAAACATCTCTTCCAAAACTTCCTGTGCCCGATCCAAAAATTCAATCCGCTTCGTCGCCAAACTCATAACCTCAATTACCGTTTCCCCGTCAACGAAAGAGCCCCGGAACAAAAGTTCCAGGGCTCCCGATCATCACAACCAAAGCTCTCAAAAAGCCCCGGCGGTAAATCTCACTTTTCGGAATTAGACAGTGCCGTCGCTAATGATCCGCCCAGCCGTCGCATCACCAACCGCAGACCCGAGCATTACCGAAATGTTCATGAACCGTTTCCGCGTTGCAAGAGATGTCCATGAAGACACATAAGCAACCAGCCCCCCGGGAAGCTCAATCGCCTCATACATCGAAAGTAAATCCTGGATCTCATCGTCCATGACGGGCTCACCGGAGGCGATCGCCAAAGAATCCGCAGCTCCAAAAAAACCGATCGTTTTTGCCTCCGCCCCGGTCCAACGATTGTTCATCGCGATCGAGTCAAACCCATAAGCTCCCCCCGCACCCGGAGCCAAAGAATTCGCATCAGTCGGCAAGAGTTTCGCGAAGTAAGCCCCATCGATGATCAGGTTTTTGGTAGGAAAATCCTTACCAGCCGCCCAGATCGTCTTCAGATCCGAAGCACCGAAATCTGCCGCCGTCGAGTCAAGAATTGCCGCCCCATAATTAGCCGCCGTGATCGGGGCAAAAATCGCATCCCGGCACGCGTTACCGATCACCTGGAGGTTCTTTCCGATCAATGAGCGCAAACGATGCCCATTGTTCAGCTCCGCTTGAGTGACATGGAACGAAAGCGAATGCTGGTCCACCGTCACCTCCCGGGCGATTTTGGTAGAGTCGGCATTGGTTTCGTAACTGCTGGGATTGGTTCCCGCAGTCGCTCCCGCCGTCACAACCGGCACCTGCACGGTGGAGCCCGGAGAAATCCGGTCCACCCCCACGTTATAAGTAAATGCCCCGATTGCCGAAAGGATCGGCCCCAGGGTAGTAATCGCCTCGTCGGCAACAAACTCAGCAGTCAACGCTGCTGGAAAAGTATTAGCCATAATGATATAAAAATAAATAGTTCCTCAACCAGACCACCTATCCCCGCTCTCTCATCGCCTCAAAGATCTCTCCCTCGTTGGCTTTTAAAAACGCTGACCGGTTCGGCCCTGCACTCATCGTTTCGAATTCCTCCAAAACGCTCCGCGCACCAAGTCCCTCAAAATCATCTTGCGGACTTGGCAAATCTGCCGCCTCAGCGGGGGAGAAACCCGCCTGCGCGATCAAATCCTCAACCGTCAGCATCTCCGCCTTCAGCCGATTCGACTCCGCCTCAAACTCGTCGCGCTCGCTCCTCACGTTCGCCAGCTCAAGCATCATCGTCGCATTCTCGTCGATCGCGGCCGCTAGTGCCACGCTCGCCGACGGTCCCTTTTCAGCAACCTTTTCTTCGCCGTCGCTCGTCAGACCGAGCGCACTTTTAACGCGCTCGACAAAACCCTTCGGCTTCTCGTTCGCATCCGAAATCTTTTCAACCTCCTCGGTCAACTCCTCAACCAAAGCCTCCTCCTCCTCCTCAACCAAGTCCCCCTCATCATCATCCCCCTCAACCAAGCCCTGCTGCTCTGCTGCCCTGCGTGAGACTTCCCCGCCCTCAACCAAACCCGCCGGGGCATTTTCAAAGCGATTTTCAAAATCAACCCCCGCCACAACCGCCGCCGCCGCCACCGGCTCCAACACACGATCCGCAAATCCCATCTCAACCGCCTCCGACCCATTCAACCAGGTTTCCACCCGCATCATTTCCGCGATCTCTTCCCCCTCAATCCCGGTTCTCTCCGCGTAAAAATCGACAATATCATTTTGCAACTTGTCCACCAAATCAGCCGCCGACCTCATCTCATCCGCCTCACCCCAAACACCGCCAGAGACATTGTGAATCATCACGTAAGCATTTTTCGGCATCTCAACCTCATCGGCAGCACACATCACCACCGACCCCATCGAAGCCGCCATTCCCTCAACCCGCGCTACAACTTTCGCCGGATGATTCTTCAGACCGTTCGCAATAGCCCAACCATCCAAAACTTCCCCACCTGGCGAGTGAATCCGCAGGTCGATCGTATCCACATCTCCCAAAGCCGAAAGTTCCCGCAAAAACTGCGAGCCCGAAACATCCCAGCCCCCAATAGGCCCCAAGATTTCAACCTTCGCCACCGTCCCCCCCTCGCTCCGGGGAAGAATCTTTGACGCTCCCGAAGAAGCGTCCATTGAAAACCAACGTTTTGCCATGTCCTGAATCCCCCCCGTCAACCAAGCCGGAAGATAAACCTCCCCGCCCTCAACCAAGCCCTGCTGCTCTGCTGCCCTGCGTGAGACCTTCCCCACCCTCAACCCCCCATCTCCGCCGCAATTTCAATTTTCCGAATCGCCTCCCAAGCCTTCCTCCGTTCTTGCTCTTCAAAGTCCATTCCTTGCGAAGCCCAAAAATCCGTCTCCGTCATGTAACCTTCCTTTAAAAGCTCCACCATCAACTTCCCATCCCGGCCCCGGTCGATCGTCATATCAGCCTGAGGAACCCACCGGGCTTTCCACCACTTCTCCACTCCCCCCGGAATATCCAACCTTCCCGCCTTGATCTCCTTCGCCAGGACATACATCCATAACCGCTGACAATCCCGCTTCAAAGCCGCCTGTTGAACCTCCACAAATCTCCGCGTTTCCGCCATCGTATAACGCATCCCCGTCCCACTGATCGAGCCCGGATCCCAAAGCACTTCCGGAGCAATTCCGATCCCCCAGGCAATATCCCGCACCAACCACGAAAGCATCCCCAAAGTATTCGGATGAGGCCGCGAATCATTCGTTGTCTGAAGTTTCTGCCCCGGGGCAAATTCTTGAAAACGCCCGCCCTGGATCATCTGGTCCAGAGTCAAAACCGCCCCCTCTTCACCCGTCCCCGTCGCACCCTCAACCGCATCCGTCAGCTCATCCAAATCGACCGACTCCGGAAGATCATCAATAAAGCCTTTCAGATCCGCCCCCGGATCCTCCTCCCCGTCCGTAGTCGCCGATTGTTCAAGCCAGGCCGCCCATAAAGCCGCAACTTTGACCGCCTGCTTGGTATATCCCAAAATTTCCACCAAATCCTTGAAGTTGGAAACCGCATGCCCCAAAGCGGAAACCTGACGCGGACGCCCCGCCCGCACCTCATCCGCGTGATAGATCGCCCGCTCCCGCGGAATAGATCGCATCACTTCCCCCTTCGAATCAATCAACCGAAACCCAGCCCTCCCACCAAAGCGATCAAGAAAAACCCCATCCGATAAATTAGCCGGCTTGCTAACTTGCCGCTTTCCATCCCCCACCTGGTGCGCCTCATACATAGCAACCCGCGACCCCTTCGCCGGCCCCTCCGTCAAAACCGTGAGAGCATCCCCATCCCGAAGCTTCGACCTCTTCACCCAATCCTGCCACCCCTCGAAATTCATCCCCGCCGCCATATCAAACGCCGGGGCATATTCCGTCCGCGATTGCCAAATCTCCTCAATCCTCTTGTCCAACTCAGAATCCCCCGTTTCCGCCTGCGGTTTCAAATAACCAATCAACCTCGACGGCCCCGTAATCGCCCGAGCCACCAGGCCGATATTGGCTTCACCCCACCGGGCGGACTTCATCAACTCCACCCGATCCGAAGGCGAAACCTCATCCCGGGCTCCCAGGTTATCCCAACGAACCCGCCCCCGTCTCTCCGAAGTACGAGCCCCGTCGAAGTTTGAAAGTGCCTTAAAAAGCCGGGCCTTCTTCTCCCCCGTCCCCGCCGCCACCAACTTCGCCGCCGCATTTCGATTCCTCCCGCCCCGCTTCCCGCGACGTGCTTTGCCAGATTGACCCATAAAACGCCGCCACCTCGTCAACCCCTACGGCGTCACCGTCACTTTTAGAATCTTCGTCGCCGATCCCGGAATAAAATAAATATCGTTCCCCACCGATGCCCCATAAGTGAAATAATTTCCAGGGATCCCCGACCCCGCTAAAACATCCGTCAAATCCATCCACCCCACCGAATCATCCCGCGGATCGATCCAGAAGAAGTAAGGACCATTCCACGGAACTGAATAAATCCGCCCGTCAGCTCCCTCGACATTTGAAAACGATTTCGCGTAATTGATCGGAAGCGATTTCAAAATCGCCGGGATCTCTATTTCTGTCGCCGAATCGTCTGCCGTATTGATTTTCAAAATCGTTTGAGCGTGCCGGGGGAAACAATAAATATCCCCGGTCAAACTCGATAAAGCACCGCCCGACCACTTCTCAAAAATCCGATCGCTTCCATTAAAAACCCCCGTCGGAATCTCGTGCCCGCCCGTCAAAGAATCCGAACCTTGCGAAGCCGTCCCCGCCCCCACATCCAAAATTGAAATCCGATCAGCTCCCCAGGGAGTCCCGTAAATCTTGCTTCCGTCCGCGTTAGCCGTCGCCCCCCAATATCGGTCATAAGCTCCCGAGCTTGAAGAATTCTCCGCCTCCCAATTCGGCCTCGCCGTATAAATCGGCCCAGTCCGATCCCTCACAAAAGCAACATTAGCCCCCTGGACACCCGTAGAACAAACCAACGACTTGAACACACTTGAAGGCGTGAACATCGAAGAATAAATCTTCCCATCATTCGCCAGGTCTCCTCCCCTCAACTGCTGCCCCGCTCCCGGCGTCGGCGTACTCCCCGATACCGTGATCGGGTCCGTCGTAGTGTCTAAAATGAGATAGTTCCTCGCACCGTGAGGATTACCAAAAATACGCCCATCCGATCCCAAGGCCCCATCCACCCACTTACTATTCACCCCCACCGCCTCAAGCCCCAGAGTACTTGCCGTCCTCGTCACCACATCCGTCGCCGGATCAATTTCTAAAATCTCGTCAGCTTCATAAGGAATCCCGTAGATAATCCCATCCGGCCCCACCACCGCCCCCCGCCACTTAATCCGAACACCCTCCGCAGGCGGATCAGTCGAAAGATCAGCACCCAATAAAACCGCCACCGGCTCCGGAAACATAAATTCCCCCAGCTCAAGACTCGCCACTGACCCCGCCGCCACCGAGACCCCAAAAGACCCCACACTTCCGACAACCGCCGAAACCTCCACCGAAGCCGTCCCGCTCATGATGCAGGAGCGTTACGGGTTTCCAAAACAAGCCCTCGCTCTTCCGTCCAAAAATCATCCCCCGCCGGATCCGTCACCCGAACGTCCCACACATAAGTCCCCGGCTCCCATTCCGCATCTCCCGTATCGACCGAAAACGTCGCCGACCCTCCGGAAATCGTCACCACCGGATCCACCAAAGTCGCCCCGCCAAGCCTCACCCGCGTCACCCGGCAAGCCGCCGCCCAAGTTCCATCCATCACCAAATCATCCCCCGCCGAATCCTTCGGCTGTACCGTGATCGAATAGGTTTCCCCGTGCTTAATTGTGTCCGTTGTCATCGTTTTAAAAATTCAAAAATTCAAATCACCAACCCGTCGTGGTCCGCGAAAAATCAACGTGATTCATCCGCCGATTCCTCCGGGCCCCTTCCCCAAGAGTCTTCATCTCAATCGCCTTCCGATAAAGTTTGACCTTCATCCTTAAATCACCCCTCACAAACTCCCCACTCGTCCCCGACTCCTTCATATTAGCCCCCGTCACCTCAACCCGATCGCTCAGCGAAGCCTCAGCCTCAGCCACCGCCGCCTCATACTTCACCCGCAGCTCCTCCAGAGTGTTAGTCTCAACCAACCCCCGCACCATGTCCATATCAAGCCGCATAAACCGCCCCAACCACGTCAACCACCAGCCCCAAAAAACTTCCCCGCCCTCAACCAAGCCCTGCTGCTCTGCTGCCCTGCGTGAGACCTTCCCCGCCCTCATCCCTTCATGAATTTCCTCGCAAAAACATCCCTCCCAATAACCGCCAGCTTCACCGCATCTCCAAAATCATTCATCCCATCCGTCTCCCAAACCCATTTCCCATTCTTCCTCACCTGGAACTCCTTCGTCAGCTCCTCCAAAAAATCCTCATCCTTCGCCGCATCCACCGGAAACATCAGCTCCCCAAACCGCTCAATCGGTTCCCCGTCATCATCCACCGCGTTTCGATCCAAAATCAAATCCCGATACAACATCCGCCGATAAGCGTCGTCGTCGTAATTCAAAACATTCACAGTCTGCCTCCCCTCCTTGTCCGTCTTAAAGGCCCGATACTTATTCCACCGCAAAAGATCCCCCCCATGCCTCAAATTCTGCATCCCCCCGAGCCCTTTCGAGGGATTAAATATCGGAGCCAAAGCCCGGCACCTCCGACGGACCTCATACGTCCGATGCCCCCCCTCATCCGTCAAATTACAAAGCACCCGCTTCCTCTGACCCTCCCAGACCATCCCGCCCTTAGCCCACCTCACCAAGTTCTCCCAGGTCAAAAAGATCCCCCAATCCGAAACCATCACATCGCCCGCTCTCGAAAATCCCACCTTAACACCTTTCCAACAATCATCCTGAGTGTCCGCAAAGACCCCGCAAACCACCGGCTCCAAAGGCAAATCCCCGCGCCTATACTCCCCGCACATCGTCCTCAATTCATCGACCTGCACCCGCCGGGCCCCCGTCTCCCGCCAAGGCTCGCCCAGTCGATCCTGCACGAACCCCTTCAACTTCGTCGGATTCTTCCCAGCCTCGATCTTCTCCAAAGCCAAATTCCCCCAGGTCGAACCATCCCACAAAGCATATAAATCAGAGTGATAAAAGCTCATCGCCTTCGGCTTCCAACCCGGCATCAAAACCGTCTCCCCCTCGCCCGACTTCTTCTCCACAAAATGAGTCGGCCGCACCTCGCCCAGCTGGAGCATCCCCTTCTTCTCCTCCTCCAAAATCTTCCCCCCACAACTCTCGCACTCATAAAAAGCCTCACGCAAAACCCGCTCCAAATCATACTCCCCCGACTCATCCCGGCAATGCTCATACCTCACTTGTTTCATCTTCAGCCACTGGAATTCACCGCACCGAGGGCAAGGCACAAAGTCCCGATGTCCCGAACCCTCCGCCACCGCCATCGCCGTCTGACCGTCCTCGTCCGAAGGTTTAGAAAAACCTAAAATCTTCCCGCTCTTCGTCGCCTTCCCCCGACTCTCCAAAAGCCGCCGCGTCGATCCCTCCCGCTTAGGAGCCCTATGCAGATCAAGCTCGTCCAAACACACAAAAATCACCCCCGGTTTCGAGGCCATCGCCCCAACACTCCCCGCCCCCACAAACCAACAAGTCATCCCCGGCAACTTCACCGTGTCACCCTTCAAATCATTTTCACCCACCCCCTCCAGAACCGAATCCATCGCCGGGATCCCCTTCAAAATCTCGACAAACCGAGCCGCCACCGCCTCCGCATTCCCCTTCGCATCAATGCCGTAAACGATATTTCCCGGAGCCTCCTTCACCCGCTTCGCCAAAGCCACCAAGGCATGAAAAGTAACCGCCGCTTGGCTCCCCTTCATTCCATAACAAGACTTCCACCGCTCCCCCTCCTCCGCATCCAGGAACTCCTCAAAGAAGCGACAAACCGAAGGCGTCATTTCCCGCGAATACGGGCCAGCATAGTCCGAGTTCTCCGAATTCGAAAGAACGACGTTCCCCTCGCACCAGTCCCCAAACGAAAGTTTGCGATCCTCCCTCCAAACCCGTTCCCGGATCCCCTCAACCAAAAGCCCCACCCGCACCGGTAGATCCCGCACCCCTTCGCTTAACTCCATCTCGATCATAATCAAAAAATAAAAAACCCCCAACCAAGCCAAAAAAATCAACCTCCCGCCCTCAACCAAGCCCTGCTGCTCTGCTGCCCTGCGTGAGACCATCCCCGCCCCCAACCTCCCCCCGCAACCGTCGATCCACCGCCTCCCCCCAAATCTCCCTCACCTCATCCCCGCTCCCGGCATTCAGCAAACCCAAAACCTCCTCCTCCTCCAACGTCCGAAAGCTCTCCCTCACCTCCCGCTGAACCGGTTCAAATTCCTTCCGCACCCATTCCCTCATCAACTCCTCTGCCACCCTCACCACGTCTTCCGTCTTCTGCAAAGCCCGCTTCATCTCCTGGGCATCCCGCCACCGGCGACGGGCCGCGTCCGTATTCATCCCTTCCCGCCGGGCCTCCTGGTAAGACTCATGGGCCCGCTCCTCCTCCTCAATCACCCGGGCAAACGAAAGCGAAAGCCCCAACCGTTCCAAAGCACGGCCGATCATCTCAACCGGCCCCAGGTCCACCGCCGCATCATCCACCAAGACCCCCACCCCGGCCTCGCGATTCAGCTCCGCCGCCTTCTTCACCAGCTTCCCAGCCGGCTCCCGTCCGATATGCTTCCGATACCATTCCAGGAAAAAAACCGCATCCTCCCCGGTCAACCCCGGATCCTCCCCCACCTCGGCCCCCACCTCCAGCCATTTCCGCACCGTCCGCGAATGAACTCCCCACCGTTGCCCGATCGCCAAAAAATCCGCCTGTTTCATTTCATTCATAAATCTAAATCCTCTCCCCGTCCCCCTCATGTCACCCTTTCAAGCTTGACTAAAATTCAAAATCATTAAAATCCTCAAATCCAATGGGGGGGGGGGGGGGGGATAAAGGGGGGGAATGCTCGAAACTCCCTAGGGGAGTTCAAGATTCCTGCTGTTCTGTCCATAATCGGAAGAGATCTGGAGAATCGCCAACGCAGCCTCTTCGGTGATCTTTACGGCTCCCCGCTCGCGGTCAGTGATCGTTTTTCGTGTGACCCCCAGCTTTTCAGCCAGGTCTTTTTGCAGGAGGCCCAGCTCCTTTCGGAGCTGTTTGTATTCGGCTGGTTTCATATTATTCCCCGTATTCGTCTTGGGTTTCTTGGTCCCATGTGTCCTCAAAGTCGGACGTGAACGAGTAGATGGTTTCTCCGGCCTCATTCTCCATTGAGTAGTAAGTTTCTCCGGCCTTGTTTGTGTGGGTGTTGATTTCGTTGGTCATTTTATTTTTAGTTTTGCCTTGGGTTCGTTCCCTTCGACACACGTAAAGTAACATATTGTTTCACCTCGTCAACCCCTAAAAGAAACTTTTCTTCACTTTTATTTAGGTGGCACTCAGCATTTTAGTGTCAGGCATAGTCTTAGGGCTTCGTATCGGGGTGGATGGATTCAGCGTTCGTCGGGGAAAAGAAGTCGAGTTGCCTAGTCTCCTTCTCGATGCGGGCTTTTGCCGCGTGGAAGTAGTCCGGGTCGATCTCGCAGGCCGTAAGATGCACCCCGGCGTAGTGCGCGGCGATGGCGTGGGAACCGCTGCCAAGGTGAGTATCAAGCACCCGCATTCCCGGCTCGGCGTAGTTCTTCAGCACCCAGTCATATAGCGCGACTGGTTTTTGCGTCGGGTGGATTCGTTGCTGGTTCCAGTCCACTCGATAGTCATTCCCGCTCACGTTCCCGATCTGCGTGTATGAGAACATTTTTACGTTGTTCCTCATGCTGCAATATGCCAGCTCGCAATCACTTAAATTCGGCATCGGTTCCCGTCGCCCTATGTTCCGCCCCAGCTTGTTCCAGACGATCCCGCCTCCGACCACTCCAACCCCATCGAAGAAATTTGACCCCCAGATGATTTGATTTTTAGACACACGGCGAAGCTCCTTGAAGTATTCAGGCGGGGGCACAGCATCATCCCAGTTTTTTCTAGCGTATTCCTTGCGGCTGTTGCTCGTCATCTTCCCCTCATTGGCGACCCCGAACCCATAAGGCGGATCGACAATCGCCAGATCGAAGTGACCATCCGGGAACTCACGCATCACGTCCATGCAGTCCGCAAGCCGTAAATCAAGAGACGAACAAGGTGCGGCACAACGACCGCCACCAGTCTTTTGTTCTGTCGGGGTTTCCGGCTCCGGTGTGAGTGTGAATGATTCTTCCATGTTGCTATGTGTTACGGTGTCGGCGTGTGCGCTCCGGCGTTCGGCAGAAGAGAATCGACGTGCATCATGCATCGGAGGATTTCCGCCGCGACTTGCGGCACGATGGCGTTTCCGAGTCCCTTAATTCTGTCCACCCGGTTGGGTATCCCATCAGTAGCTCGCAGAACACCGGGTTCATGTGGGTGGGTGCTGATACAGACAGTCTCACCGCTTCGTCTAAGTTCGCCTTGTAGGTGGGCGATCCCTGGTATCGGTTTTTCGGGGCGGATTTCCAGTTCGCGGCGGCTGGGGTCGGAAGGAACTTGTCCGGGTTGAACACATAGGCCGTGAGATTGTTCTGGTGATCTTCCCGCCACCGCTTCGTCGCTTTGTTGGAATCTTGAACCGTTGGGGTGGGCAAGAATCCAGACTCGGCTTCTCCTGTGGAGGGCGTTGACGGCACAAGCCGGAATAACGGTCGCCCGCCCGGTGTAGCCGATGGAATCCAGGTCAGCGAGCACTTCATCGAGTCCCATAGTGATGTGACCATCAACATTCTCACACAATACCCAACGGGGTCTTGCTGTGGCAATAATTCGGCGCACTTCCGGCCAGAGATGGCGAGCATCCTCTGTGCCTCTGCGCTTCCCGGCGTGGCTGAAAGGTTGGCAAGGATATCCGCCGGTAATAAGGTCAATTCGTCCATAGTTTTTTGGGTTAAGTGTTTTTACGTCTTCGTGGATTGGCACGTTCGGGAAGTTTTTGTTGAGGACTCGCCTAGCCCATGGGTCAATCTCGCAGAATCCCACGGTTTCGATTCCACTAGCCATTTTTGCAGCAAGGGCGAATCCGCCTATCCCGCTGAACAAATCAAGATGCCGAACAAGGCATTGCTCTGAACCACTGCCAGCGGCAGAGTCAGAGATGGATACGGGCTTTAATTGCGCTGGCATTGGTCAGAGAATTTAGGCGTTCGGCTCAATAAGGAACTCACACTCGAAAACAATGATTGCCGGAGGTTCCATCATCCAGCATCGCTCGGGACGGGGAGCAATTCTTCGGAGACAAGTTTCGCACCCTTCGCGCCATCTTTCCTCGGGGTCGTCACTCCCTACGCCGTTGCAGCGAGCCACATCGTCAGCCAAAGCCGAACAATCCAAAGCTAACCCCTTCATCGGATAGGATGTTCGGCGTTTTCGCAACATTCATCAGCCGTGAGTGATTCCAACTCCGATTGTAGCTCGCGCTTTCGTCGCTGATAATATCGTTGCGTAGGCCAATCTTGTGGCGAGATATTGAGGAGAGTTGAGGCTTCCAGGAATGATGTAGCGGCTCGATGGATACCCGTTGTCGAGTTCCACTCCTCGACCGCATCCTCCATTGTTCCACATCGTGGCCCTCGGCTTTCACATTGTTCGCACTCAATCCATATTCCGTGCTTCTGGATCTCCCCGTCACCTTCCCATACCTCACGTGTGCGCGTGTGATTCGATCGGCACACGAAGCACCGAACAATTTGTGGCTGGTCAACCGCGCGCCGCTTTGATTTCGTTTCTGATTTCTGATTCATAGATTTCTTTTCAATTCTAAAAAGGCACATCATCCCCGCCCCCCGACTTCGCCGCCGCCTTCCGATATTTCTCCCCCGGATCCGGCTCCTTCTCCTTCCTCGGCCCCGAAGGCTTCTCCCCGCCCCCGATAAACTGCATATTCTCCCCGATCACTTTCAGCTTCGACCGCTTCCCTCCCTCCGGATCCGTCCATGAATCCAACTGTAAACGCCCCTCGATAAAGACCGATCGCCCCTTCCTGAGATATTCCCCCGCCAGCTCCGCCTGGCGACCCCATAGAGTCACATCGACAAAAGTCACCTCTTCCACCTTCTCCCCGTTCTCGCCCTTGCGAGCCCGGTTCACTGCCATTCCAACTTCCGCCACCGCCGTCCCTTTCGGGGTGTGCCTCAACTCCACATCGCGGGTCAAATTCCCTAGCAACATCACTTTGTTTACATTCGCCATAATTTCTTTTTTTTTGAAAATTTAAAAATCCGGATCATCTCCCCACTCCGCCCCCGCCGATTCACCCACCGCCACCGGCTCCACCTCCTCGACCCCCAAAATAAACGTATCCCGAATTTCCCCCGGAAACCACTTCCTCCGCTTCCGCGATTTCCAATCTTTCTTGATCGTGAAAACCTCCCGCGCAAAAGTCGTCTTCTCCTTATGGAAAGCCACCACCGCCTCCGCTTCACACCATTCATTATAAAGTGCGAAGACCTTATCCAACCGCATCCCCCTCTTGCCATCATTCTCGCAATCCTGGATCATTCCCGACTTAAGAAACATCGCCACCCCCGCACGATGCCGCAAAAGTTCATCAGTCGCTTCTTGGGATCTCTCGGTATGCTCAAACCGTCCCCGGGCTCTTAATCGCTTGTAACCCTCGATTGCCCAATTCAAAATCCCCGACATCTCACCCTTGAACCTCTCCTGGAACCCATATTCCATCTTCTTCCGGTCAATCGGCTTATCGAAATTCACCTGAATAAATCTCCGCTCAAATCCTCCCGATGAATCCGGAGTGCAAGCCATCACATTCGATTCCATCACCAGCCGGCCCGAAGGTCGAAAGTCAAACCCCTGGCCATATTTCACATCCACCGAAATCGGATCCCCCGAGACAATCGCCTTGATCAGCCCGATGTGTCTAAAGCTTCGACTCGTTAATTCCTTGGCAAGGTAAAGCGACTTCCCCACCAACTGCGACCGAGTGAAAGGATTGTCCAACTCCGTCAGCTCCAGCGAAACCTTGTTGTCACTACCCACCAGCCACTCCAGCACGTCTACCATGGTAGACTTACCACTTCCCCCGTCACCGTAGCAAAAGAAGAACGAGTGAAACTGCAAATCATTCGTCAGGCAATATCCGAAAATTTCCTGAATTTGATCCCGCGTCGCTTGGTCATCCTGCCTATCATTCAGCCACGCCATCCACTGCGGGCACGTCGCCGCCGGATCGTAATCATGCGGAATCCGCGTCGTTGTCAAATGCCCTTGCAAGGACGGCACCAGCCGGCCCGACTCCAAATCAAGAAGCCCATTCTTCACCGGCAAGCACCCCGCAGGAAACCCGTTCAACTGCTCCGGAGTTTTCACCCGCTCTGATCTCGCCAAAGCCTCAACCGAATGAACAAGCCCGTTTGTGATCACCGAATCCCCTCCCGACTTTGCAACCTGTCGCCGGATTTTCCTCGAAATCCAGGTCTTCTCCCGCTTCTTCTCCCAAATCCCACCAAGCCCATCCCACTTCCAAAAGTGATCGCCGCAGTAAATCAGATTTTCCGTCCGCACCAGGTTCCGGGCAAGCCGATCCTGCGCGACTTTCAAACCGTTCTTCGTCATAAAAACCACCTCATCAAAGAAATCCAAACCCGCCAGCTCCGCCGCCTCCGCCTCCCTCATGAGATCCGCATTCTGTTCCCTGATCGGAACCCCCACCGCATCACTCCACTCCCGCCAATCGGCCACATCATCCCCCGGCTTCGCCTTGCTCCATAAATTCTCCAACTCCAAAATCCCCACCCGCTCTGCCACTTCAAAGAGTTCCCGTGCCACCTTCTCCGCCCCCTCCAATCCCGGCACATCATAATCAGGAATAATGACAACCCACCGGTCCCGAAAATAACGCGCAAACTCCGCCCGCCACTTCCCCGCCCCCATCGGGAGCGTCGTCGCCACAATCGGCAAACCCCCAAGCGACAATTCCCGCAACCGCTCCACATCCTTTTCTCCCTCCACCAGGAACACCGGCAAAAAGGGATCCGCCGCCATCATTTCCGGCAACCCATAAGGCACCACCGGAGAATCCTTCAAACTCCAAACCCATTCCCCCGGCTCATACCTTCTTGCCGGCCTCCGTTGCCGAAACTCCTTCGGCTCAAATCTAATCGTCTGGTGCAAAAGTTCCCCCGCCGCAGAACAATAGTCATAAATCTCCGAAATCTCCTTCTCCCCCCCGGCCTCAACCCGTTCCTTCTTCGGAACCTCCACCCCCGCCAATTTATCTGCCAACCCCGGCCCCTTCTTCTTCTCCTCAACCAAGCCCTGCTGCTCTGCTGCCCTGCGTGAGACCTTCCCCGCCCCCGGCCCAGTCCCCCGATCAATCCCAGCCAGTTCAAAATAAAGCCCAATCGCCTCCTTCGTCCCCAGCCCCCTAGCCATCTCAATCAGCTTCACCTCATCCCCCGATTCCCCCGTGCCGTGATCCTTCCAAAACCCCACCCCATCTTTCACAAACACCGAAAAAGAAGGCGAATGATCCTCCCGAAAAGGAGAACAAATCTTCGCCTCCCCCCCAGCCCCCGCCCAAGCCCCCACCTTCTCAGCACCGGATAAACCAAGCACCCCAAAAAGCTCCCAAATCGGCAACCTCCGCCGGCAATCATCAATTTCAGGCATCAGTTCGAAAATTCAAGTTTCACATTCTCAATCCCGGAACAAATCGCCCCGCAATCCAACTCACACATCATCACCAGGCTCCCCAAAGGCGGATCGAACTCACTCCCCGGGATCACCTCGAAATGATGAAACTCAAAAAACGCCCGCACCTCCGTCCGTTGCTCATGCGGATGCAAAAGCACAAAGCACCGATGCGACCCCGCCGCCCTCAGCTCACCCTTCGCCGCCCGAATCAAAGCCGACCCTAAACCATCCCGCCGAAACCCCGGCCTCACATAAACCCGCGAAATCGAGCCATGACCAGTTTGCCGACAAACCCGCACCGTACAAGTCCCGGCCAAAGAACGATCCTCCCGCCATGTGATCAACATTTCCCGCCCCGCGGAGCCCGACATTACTAAAGTTTCAACACTCATTTTTTTTGGTTTCTTAAAATTCAAAATCCTACCCCTCCAGCCGCTCCGCCAGCACCTCCAACACCCCAAGCAAACCCGCAATTTTTCTCGTCCGCTTATCATCCAACCGCGGCCTCCGAAGAGCCCAGAAAGTTTCCGGCCTCTCAAAAGCCGTCACCGGCTCCCCCACCACTTCCGCAAAGCGATCCCCCCACCCCGGGCACTCCTGATCCAAAACATCCCGCACGATCACCCCCCGAATCAAATGCTCCGCCTCAACTTCCACCGCATCAATCAGCCAAGGATTCCACCGACTCAACCGACTCACCCGCGATACCGGAACCGGCTGGTACGAATCCGCCACCTCCTCAAAATCCACAATCCCCGCAGCCTTAGCTTTCCCCCCGTCCTCGCCCCGTTCTTCCTTCACCTCCCGGCAAGCCCGCGGCCCCAGCGTAAACTCATCGCCATTTTGCCGAGCCCCCCGCTCAGCCGCCTCCACCTTCGTCCGATCGACCAGACGCGCCGTCCTGATTTCTCCCGACCTCACTCCCCCGATCGGCACCACCAAAACCCCAACTCCATGCACTTCCGCCAACTGCCCCCAGTTCACCAACGCCTCCTCCTCTCTCGCCGCCAAACCGCCCACCGCTTCATCCTCCGGTTTCCAAACCCCAACCCCTTCGCCATAGGGCCGGACATACTCCGCCCATTTCTCACAATCACCCAACGGTTCCAGTCCCTCGGAAAAATCCTGCTGACTCTTCCAGAACTCCCACCGCTTCCGGTTCTCCGCCGGCACCAAATACCGCTCCGCCACAATCCGCCCCAGTTGATCCGCCGTCGGCATCTCCCCCAGTCCCAAAATCTCCTGAGTAAAAGCCGCCCGCTCACCCGGAGCCACCTTCAGAATCTCAACCGCTCCCTGCATATCCACCAACCCGCAATCAACCGCCGCCTTCGCCTCCGAAGGCAAATCCACGAGATTCATTCGTGTCTGCACCCAAGCCGCCGACTTGCCCAGAAACCCAGGCAAACTCTCCTCCTCCAAACCCATCGAAATCAATGACTCACACCCCGCCAACTCCTCAATCGGCGAAAGATCCGATCTCTGGATATTCTCGACCAACTGGAAAGTCACCACCTCCCGATTCGTCATCTCCCGCACCTCACAAGGCAAATTCTCCAGCCCCAGCATCCCCGCCGCCCTATACCGCCGCTCACCCGCCACAATTTCAAAGCCCCCACCAATATCAGCGATCTGCCTGACTATGAGACATTGCCGGACCCCCATCACCGCGATGGAATCTTTTAAATCATCCAGCTCTTCCTTATTAAAATTCCGCCGCGGATTCGTATCACTCGGGTACAAGTCCCGGATTGGAATCTCACGAATCACCCGAAAGGCTTCCGCGACTTCCCCCATATTTTTTGCTTCAATCTTCATTTTGGTTTTCTGTTTTTTGGTTCTTCTTGAAAAATTTCCTTCTCGCCTCCGCACTCACCGCCCGCTGATCGGGAGACTGTTGCCAACTCGCCAGCCCCCGACCCCCGGCCGCCTCAATCGGCTTATTACACTCCCGCCTTACCCTCTTTGACATCCAAGTCCGGCTTTCACCGCACACCTTCGCCAAACTCCGCACAGACCACCCATCTAATTCAGGATGGTTCAAAAACCTCCCCATCGCCAGCAACCGCTTCCCCAGGTCTACCGTCCCCGGCTGGTCCCAAAACCAAGAATCCAAAATCCGCACCGCAACCGGCATCGCCACCGCCCCACCGATCAGCCCCAACGCTCCCAGCATCGGCACCGACCGAAATCCCAAATACCCCAGACCCCGGGCCAAACTCTCCCCCCGCTCCCCCACCCGCTCCACATCATTCTCACGCGCCCACCCCGCCAAACAAATCTCCAACATCGCGCCCATCACCGCCGCCCGCACCACCCCCGACTCCAAATCCCCCTCTTCAATCCGCTCCAAAACCTCCGAAGGATCCAACCGCGAATCCCCAAACACACTCCATCCAAGCTCCCCTCCGCGGTGATGGAAAGCAGTGTCCAAAATCTCGACTTCGTTTGTTTCGCGGCCCCTCATACTAAATCCT
This sequence comes from uncultured Verrucomicrobiales bacterium, assembly GCA_937916505.1. GTDB lineage: Bacteria > Verrucomicrobiota > Verrucomicrobiia > Verrucomicrobiales > Akkermansiaceae > SW10. Next base: position 27,797 of record CALFSW010000186.1, read on the forward strand.
TTCTTTTCTCCGCAGATTCACCCGCCGGATAATCTCCTCAACCCCGCCCCGGAACTCAGAATTATCACAAAGCAAATTCACCTTTTTCTCCGCCCACATCGCCGTCGCGTGCCCCCGCCCAAAAATATCCGCCACCTCCTGATAACTGCACCCACCCATCCGGCGGATCAAAGCCATTGCCACCTGACGATAACGGGCCACCGGCATCGCCTTACTCCTCGTCATCATCTCCCAATGCTCAACCCCGTAAAAACTACAAACCTCCTCCAAAATCTCCCGGGCCAAATAAGAAACCCGCGGAGGTCGCAGATCCGTATTTCCAAACGCCACCAAAGCCGCCGGCCCCGTAACCTTCCCCACCGCCACCAAATCCAGAACAATCATTTTGCCGCCCCCCTTTTGATCGCAGCAGAAAGCCCGCCGCGAATTTTGGTCAATTTTGAAACTTTCTTTTCCGGATCCTCAGTTTTCAAACGAGTCGCCATTGCCGGTCCATAAACCTTCTGCCGCCACATCACCAAGCCGACATCGTCGCGAGAATACAAAATCGCAACCCGGCGTTTCATTTCGAGCCCCCCCTCTGCCATTCCCTCAAACTCTCAACCGGCACCAAAACCCGCCCCACTCCCGGGATCCGCTTCAACGTCCCCGCCTCAACCAGCCTTCTGACCCCGGTTTCCGAAACCCCCGTCTCCACCACCAGCTCCTCGACCGAAAAAGGAGTCGTCCGCCCCTCCGCAGGAACACAAAGCCCCTCCTCCCGCATTTTCGCGACAATCGCCGCCACCGCCTCCTCCGGTAAAGAAATCTCAACTTTCATTTCTCAACCCTCCCCGCCCTGGCTTCTCTTTCCAGAGAAACCCGAAGCTCTCCCTGCTCCAACAATTCCATGCCGGCCTGAAGGCACATTCTATTCAGCTCCTTCACCGGAACACCCGTTAGTTTCGAATACTCCCGCAGAAGCTTTAAAATCATCTCTCGATTCATCGGGAAAGAACGTAGCCACCCGACGGGTGGCTCGTAAAGAGAAAAACCACCCATTGGGTGTTTTTCTCTGAAACCACTCAAAATAAGAGCGTTAAAAAAAATGAAAATCATTTTCTCCTACCTTTGCCACCAGATCGTGCTTAACTGGTGTCATGAGCGAAAAAAACCGCCTCTCACAAAGACATGAACCGAAGATCCTTGAGGATCTCCTGCGAGTAAGCAAAGAGTCAGGAGTCTCACAAGTTGCACTCGTCGCCGCCTGCATCAAAGGGCTTTCAACCACCTGGGATGAAGAACACGAACTAACATTCCCCTTCCGGGTCGTTCCCACCTCCCTCCTTCAAACCCTCCGGAGCCAAAGCCCCGACCCCGCCCCCATAAAACTCAAAACCGCTTCCTGACCCGGACCGGTTTTTTTGCGCAACCGTCCATGATGTCCACCTATCCACCCGCCATCGAACAAACCTATATATACATAGGGGTACAATCATGGTTTTCCTTTATTTTAGCCCTATAATGAAACTTCTCAAATAT